>CAVOEZ010000090.1:0-9827 GCA_963694355.1 Latescibacteria bacterium UBA2968
GAGCTTTGGGTAAGAGCGGTCAATTTACCGATCGGGATGTGGCGCTTTTGGAAGATGTGGCGAATGGCGGGAATCCCGGGGGTGATCGGTGGATCGCGTTTGCTTGTGAGTATCTTCCTGAGCCGGTGACGCTTCCGGGAGAGCGGGTGAGACCCGGATTGCTGGCTTCAAGAGAGGATATCGAGCAGGCGCGAAGGTTGATGGAGACGGACCCGGTGAATCAGGCGGTGTGGGAGAAGCTGGAGGGTATTTGCAAGGATATCATGCGACCCGATTCGGATACGTATATCGAGTTCGAGGCGCGTTCGCAGAATCACATTTGGGGGAGACGCCAAGGGCACTGGCTGCTTTCGAATGCGGTGGAACATCTTGGATGGGCTTATCAGTTGTCTGGTGACCAGGTATATGGTGACTACGCGAAGGGGATCCTGCTTGCGATTGCGCGGACCCGGCACGGGTGGGGGCCAATGTTCTGCAATTGGGGTACACCGTACAAGGGATGGCTCTCGGATAATTCCCTGGATCTCGGCCATGCGACTCTGCCATTTGCCGTGGCGTACGATCTGGTTCATGATCTGCTTTCCGTTGAAGACACGAAGTGTATCGCCGACTACTACGAACCTTTTTTTCACAGGTTGTGCGGACTGCGGTATGAGTGTGTGCGGCAGATGCCTGCCAATTCGCCGATTATCGGTCACTGCGGTGTGGGTCTGATGGCACTGTCACTTTGGGACGCGTTTCCTGAAGACAGGCGCGGGGTACTGGTGGAGACGATACGTTCGGCAAGGGCTTACGCGATGGCCGGACTGGATGGTGCGATCAAGGCCGATGGGGCGTGTGTTGAGGGATCTGGTTATTCGTCCGCGAGTATGCATTATCTGGCTGTTTTCAGCGAGGGGCTGAGAAGGGTGTGCGATGTGAATCTGTTCGAGCACCCAACGTGGCAGCGGAATCCGGTTTACCTGTGCTGTGAGATGCTGCCCGGCGGAGGGGCGATCAATAATTTCAATGACAATCATTTCGATGGGGTGACGACCGGTTACTGGATGATGGCTGCGCGGAGCACAGGGGACAAGACGGGTGCGTGGGTTTGGGAGCATTTCAGCGGGCCCGGCGGATCTGGAAATTACCATCGAGGAGGTGGTACGGTTGAGCTGCCCTACGTGGTTCTGTACAGGGGCTCAGATGCCAGTGACATGACCCCTCAGGATCTGGGAATCTCGAAGGTTCACCATTTCGACAGTATCCAGCATCTTGTGATGCGGACCGGTTGGGATGCAGATGATTTGCACGTGTCTTTCCAGTGCACTCCGTACGAGGCGGATGTGCACGCGCATTCCCAGGCGGACCGGATGAATCTTACGATGTTCGCTCTTGGTGAACGGTTTGTGATCGATTCCGGGTATGGAACGGTCCCAATCGAAGGCAGCACGCAGGTGAGGCGGTTGGGCAAACTGGGAGAGTCGCACAATCAGGTGCTGATCGATGGCAAGGCACAGAGTACTTCACCCGTTCAGGAAGGTGTAGAAGATCACAGCAAACCAATCGGATGGGGACAGAAGGGTGATTGGGTTTGGGCAGTTGGTGAGGCGACCGCCTTCTACGAGGATGCACATTTGGTGAGGCGCGCCGTTGCCACTCGTTTGACCAAGACAGATCCCATTGTTCTGATCGCAGATGTCGTGGTTCTCGAGGATGCAGAACATACGTTCGACTGGCTGCTGCAAACTGAGACGGACAACACGTTTGCGATCGAGGATGACGGCGCCAAACTCACCGGGCATCGAACCGGGGCCGAGGTACAGGTGACACAGGTCGCCAATTTGCCCGTTTCATGGAGCCAGGAGGAGTGGATCTCACATCCCAGGCTCAAGGGATCGAGCAAAGGCACTTTGCTCGTGTCGCTTACTGCGATCGGCGGCGGCGACCTGTCAGGCGTTAGCGGCAATGGGACCATCTCCCTGAACCATCTGGATGAGGGTAAGGGTTCGCTCGCGGGCGTCAAATGGTCCGAGAGTCCAGGCGGTGTGGGAATAGTAGAATTCGAGCTGGGATCAGAATTGATGTTTACGATTTAGATCACAGTCGGTACGGACAATCAATGACGAGACCAGGGAAGGAGCTTATTGTGAACAGCAGCAGTCTGTTTACCCCGGCAAGCATGATTCAGAACGCGAAGGACAATGCAGAGCAGCACGCGTGGGCGAGAGAGGCACAGGATGAGGTCGTGAAGGCCGCGGAGCCCTGGATGGGTTTTTCGGACGATGCGCTGTGGGACCTGATGTTCGGTTCCACAATAATGCGGTCCTGGATGGTGTGGTCGAACGGACACTGCCCCGCCTGCAAAGAGGGCGTGCCGATGTACAACTGGGGAATCGATGGTCTGAACCGTCCCTGGAAGCTGAAATGCCCACACTGCGATGAGATGTTCCCAAAGAACGATTTCCAGGCGTATCACCGGTCGGGTCTGGACACTCACGGTGTATTCCAGCACGATCTCGCCGATCGGTCGCTGCTGTTCAACGAGGAGCACACGGACAAGGACGATCCGCTCCATACTTTCGGTGTGGACGATGGGCACGGATATCGGGACGGGGAGAACATCTGGTGGTATATCGGGACGTATCTGGTGTACGGACAGTGGAAACAGGTGGTGCTTCGCGGAATCGTGAATCTCTCGGCGGCCTATGCCGTGACCGGTGACAGTACGTATTCACACAAGGCAGGTGTGCTGCTGGATCGCGTGGCCGATCTCTATACGACGTTCGATTTCAAGAATCAGGCGATGATGTACGAGGGACCTGCCCACGCCGGATATGTGTCCACCTGGCACGACGCGTGTGAAGAGGCTCGGCAGCTCGCCCAGGCTTACGATCAGGTGAGAGACGGGATCGGAGAGGACCAGGCACTTGCGGATTTCCTGAGTGGGAAGGCGTCGGAAAACAAGATCGAAAGGCCCAAGGAAAGTCCAGAAGATGTGAAGCGAAATATCGAGGATGGAATTCTCAAGGATACCATTACAAATCACGATCGCATCCGCTCTAACTATCCACGGAAAGAGATCGCGCTGGTAACGATTCACGCGGTTCTGGACTGGCCCAACAATCGGGGCCTTGTTGATAGACTGATCGACGAGTTGATTGAAAAGGCTACCGCCGTGGACGGCGTGACCGGAGAAAAGGGTCTGTCCGGCTATTGCTCGGGTGTGATTCAGAGTCTGGCCGTTTTTCTTGAGCGATTCTGCAGAGTGGATGAAAATTTTCTAAGTGAAATGCTCAAGCGACATCCCAGACTCAGGGAGACGTATCGTTTCCATATCGATATGTGGTGTCAGCAAATGTACTATCCCCAGGCGGGCGATACGGGTTCGTATGCTACAAAGGTGGAGCGTTATGTAGGCGTTCCCTTTTCGAACAACCCTGGACTGGATCCGTCGATGTACGCGTTCCTCTGGCATATGTATGAAGAGACGGAGGACGTGGCGTATGTGCAGGCGCTGTACCACTCCAATGGCGCGACTGTCGAGGGATTGCCGTACGGATTGTTTGCAGAAGACCCGGCGGGATTTCAGAAACAGGTGCAGGATGTGATCGATGCGGAAGGCACTGTGATCAAGCTGAGCAGTGTGAACAAGGAGGAATGGAGATTGGCCATTCTTCGATCGGGACAGGGCGATGATGCACAGGCTGCCTGGATCGATTATGACTCAGGTGGCGCGCACGGCCATCTCGACGGGATGAATCTGGGCCTGTTTGCCAAGGGCCTGGACCTGATGCCTGATTTCGGATATCCACCGGTTCACTTTGGCGGATGGAGTGGTCCAAAGTTCCACTGGTACGTGAGTACCGCCGGTCACAATACGGTGGTGGTGGACGGTAAGGACCAGGAGAAACGGGCAGGGGGCGATACAACGCTCTGGGCTGAAGGTGAGGCGTTCAGGGCGATACGCGTGTCTGGAAAGGACCTGTACAAGATCCCTCAGTATGAACGGACAGTGGTAACTGTTGATATATCGGACGAAGACGGTTACATCCTCGATCTGTTCCGTGTGGTGGGCGGAAGTGACCACGCGAAGTTCATGCACAGTCACTTCGGGACGTTGACCACCGAAGGCCTGACCCTACAGCCAGGCGAAGACTTCGGGTACGAGACCCAGATGCGAAATTTCAATGTGGATCCGAAGGCAGCTCCCGGTTGGCAGGCGGATTGGAAAATCGAAGATCGATATGGTTACCTGAACGAAGCACGGGATATTCATCTTCGGTATACCGATCTCACGACACAGGCCGAGGCCCATACGGCGGAGGCGTGGGTGGCGCTGGCCGGCTACGGTGGAAATGAAACCGCGTGGATCCCCCGAATTATGGTTCGGCGAAAAGGAGATGACGATCTGTCTTCTACGTTCGCTGGTGTTATCGAGGCGTACGAAGGAAGCTCTGGAATTACGAGTGTGAAGCGGCTGGCACTGGAGCAGAATGATGGTCAGCCCTGCCCGGATTCGAATGTTGCTGTGGAGATCAAACTTGCAGACGGCAGAAGAGATCTGATTTTGGCACTGGACGCGGATAACCCCAATCATCTGGATCACTCTCTGGTTGTGCAGAAGGATTGGGAGGCGCACTTCGAAGGACAGTTGTGCTGGATTCGCAAAGACGCCAACGACATTGTCCAGAAGGTGGTCCTGTGCAAAGGCAAGTCCGTACAGGTGGGTGGGCACGCTTTGATCCTGAAAGAGGAGACGGCGTTCCTGGAAGTCCGGTATGAAGGTGAAGATCCGGTTGTAGTCGCCGGCGATGGAGAGATGGTTTGAATTCGTTGACCAGGTGAATGATTTTCAGATACAGAGGTGTAATCAAGGAGTCCATAAATGAACAAGAAGAATACCCGGCAGCTGGTGGAGACACCTGAAGACAGGATGGTGTATTTCGAGGAGATGCTAAAGCAATTGTGTACGGATTTGGGCCCCCATCCTTCCGGGACGCGAGCGTATGAGAAGGCGTGCAAGATAATCCTCAAGGAACTGGCGAAGGCGGCGCCCGTGGCGTTTCTGGATCGGTATCTAGATTACTGGGCGGTTGTTCCCAGATACGAAATCTTGCATGAGGGGACGCGGCTGAATGTGCTTGTTGCGGAGAACTGTGCCGGGACGAGTGACGCGGGATTCAAAGGGGTGATCAGAAAGCCGAAGCGAGGCGCTTCGCTATATACGATTGTAGATCTCGAGACGCGGAAGACTGCGGCCTACCTGACGGTGAGTGACGAGGTTAATCCAAAGCCATTGTATTTGTACGGTGATGATGTCCTTTCTTTGCCCACGTTCGTGATGGGGATAAAGGATGTTCCATTCGTAGAGCTGCTTGTGAAGGATAAGGCCCAGGTGGAGGTGCGTGCCAGGGTCGTTTACGCACCAAAGGTACCTACCTACAATGTGGTCGGGACATTCCCCGGACGCAGCAAGGAGGAGATCCTGTTTGTTGCCCACGCCGATTCAATTATCCAGTCCGAGGGGGCGAATGACAATACCGCGACCGCGATCGTGATGCTGCTGCTGGCGCACTCCTTCTCCGGAACGCGACCGCGTCAGACCCTTACCTTCCTCATTACCGGCAGCGAAGAGTATGGGCTCATCGGGGCGAATCACTATGTGAAGCGAAGAGTGGCTGAGGGCACGCACAAGGATCTGAGGTTCATTGTGAATCACGATTCGCTTACCTATGGACCGAATCTCTGGACATCGACAGATGACGATGAGTTAATGGACCTCGTCAAATCGATTCACACAGATCTGGAGATGAAAACAGATCCGATTTACGATGAGACGGCTTGCTGGATGAATGATGCTGCGCCATTCAAGGGTATCAACAATCGTCTGCGCGGAATCAATTTCAACAGTCGAGGGCACGATACCCTGGGTGCAAATCACACCCCGAAAGACGATTCGAAGCAAGTTCCGAGGGATTGTGTAGAAACGTCATATGTTGTTCTGCGAGAATTGATTGAACGCCTTCAGGAGATGTGAAATTTGTCGATGCGGCTGATCCTCGATCGGGAGAAGTACAACGTGAGCACTGCAGGAGGCTGAGATGGCGCTTGGAGGAAAGACGATTCGGCTGACGATGGCGCAGGCCCTGGTGAAGTATCTTTCAGTTCAGTTCAGCGAGCGCGACGGTGAGACGCAGCGGCTGATTCCCGCGATGTTCGGCATTTTCGGTCACGGAAATGTGGCCGGTATCGGGCAGGCGCTGTACGAGTTCGGCCAGGAGATGCCTTATCACCAGCCGTGCAACGAGCAGTCGATGGTTCACACGGCCTCGGGGTTCGCGAAGGCGAGTTTGAGAAGAGCTACGCTCGCGTGCACGTCTTCGATTGGTCCGGGCGCTGCGAATATGGTTACCGGCGCCGCGACTGCCACGATCAATCGGCTACCTGTCTTGCTGCTGCCATCCGATCACTACGCCACGCGGCACCAGGATCCGGTACTACAGCAGTTGGAGCACCCGATCAGCGGAGATGTGGGGGTGACCGACTGCTTTCGCCCTGTGAGCCGATTCTTTGATCGCATCTCTCGCCCCGAGCAATTGCTGACGGCGTTACCCGAAGCGATGCGCGTGCTGACGGATCCTGCCGAGACCGGGGCGGTGACTCTGGCGCTTCCTCAAGATGTGCAGGCGCACGCGTGGGATTATCCGGTTCACTTTTTTGAAACGCGAACCTGGCGGATCGAGCGCCGACTGCCGGATCCCCGACGAATAGATGAGGCGGTGGCGCTATTGAAGGTGGCCGATCGCCCGATGATTATCGCGGGTGGCGGCGTTCACTATTCGGAGGCGTGGGAAGCACTGGCCGCACTTTCCGCCGAACTCGGTATACCTGTGGGAGAGACACACGCTGGGAAAGGCGCGTTGAGGAATGGGTCGGATCTGCTGCTGGGTGGTCAGGGTGTTGCGGGGACGCCACCGGCGGCGAAGATGGCAAGGGACGCGGATCTGGTGATCTGTGTCGGAACCCGGTTGAGTGACTTTGCCACGGGATCGCATTCCCTGTTTCAGAACGATGATGTGACATTGGTGGCGATCAATGTGAATGGCCACGATGCCTACAAGCAGGGCGCGCTTCCGATTACAGCGGATGCGAAATTGGCGATGGCTGAGCTGCTGGCAAAAGCCAGGGCGGCGGGTGTTCAGCCAAAAGCGACCTATGTTCAAGAGGTCGGAGCGCACAAGCAGGAATGGGACGCGCAGCTGAAGGAGGAAGTGTTCAGACAGATGCCGGGTGAGGCAATGAGCCAGGGTCAGGTGGTCCAAGTGTTGAATGCATCTGCACAGGCGGGGGATACGATTGTGGCGGCTGCGGGCGCACCGCCGAGCGATCTCCAGAAGCTCTGGGACGCGAGCGGTGGGCGAAATTGTCACATCGAGTTCGGGTTCTCGTGTATGGGTTACGAGATCCCTGCGGCCCTGGGTGTGCGGATGACTCAGCCCGAGGGAGAGGTAATCGTTTATGTGGGCGACGGGACTTATTTGATGAATCCGACCGAGCTGGTTACCGCGATGCAGGAAGGCCTGAAGATTACGCTGGTGATCGCAGAGAATCACGGATTCCAATGTATTCGTCAACTGCAGATGGGCAGGATGGGTATCCCTTTCGGAAATGAGTTCCGCGAGCGGGACACTGAGTCAGGCCGGCTCGATGGGGATTACGTTGCCATCGATTTTGCGAAGAACGCGGAGAGTATGGGCGCGAGGGCGTGGAATGTGCGTTCGCCGGAAACGCTGGAGGAGGCATTGAAGGAAGCCAGAGATGAGACGCGCTCCTGTGTGATTGTCGCCGAGGTCGAGAAGCACAGGTATTCGCCGGATTCGGGGGTGTGGTGGGATGTGGCTGCGGCGGAGGTGACGGGGGATGAGGAGACGCGGGAAGTGAGGAACAGGTATGAGGAGGAGCGGGAGAGGCTGCAGCGGTTTTATTATTGAGGGGGGGTGGAGGGAGGAGAGGCCCACCGCCGCACCGAAACAAAGGCTGGATCACAGAGGGCCCACCGCCGCACCACTACAAAGGCTGGATCACAGAATGCACAGAGGGCCCAGCACCCAACCCCGCCAGGGTGAAGCCACAGATTCACCCCTCCACCCCTCTACACCGCAACAGA
The DNA here is from genome assembly GCA_963694355.1 of Latescibacteria bacterium UBA2968. Lineage (GTDB taxonomy): Bacteria > Latescibacterota > UBA2968 > UBA2968. The sequence continues at coordinate 8,150 of CAVOEZ010000090.1, forward strand.
GGCTGGATCACAGAATGCACAGAGGCCCCGCACCTTCCACCCTTCCGGAGAGGGCCACAGATAATCACAGGCAGAAGCTGGAGAGGCTGGATCACAGAGTGCCCACCGCCGCACCACTGCAAAGGCTGGATCACAGAATGCACAGAGGCCCCGCACCTTCCACACTTCCGGAAAGAGGCCACAGAGAAACACCGGTCTGGTGATGAATAGAGAACTGTATCTTTCTACCAAGTCACGCGATTGTTGAGTTGATTCTTGAGGATATTGGAGGATGTTATGGCAGAAGACGGGACGAGTGTTTCGGAGTTGTTCGATTTGAGCGGGAAGGTTGCGTTGGTGACCGGCGGGACCGGGTATTTGGGTACAGCGATTTCTCAGGCGCTTGCTGAGGCGGGGGCGCGGGTGGTGATCAGCAGCAGAGATCGGGAGCGGGCGAAGGCGGCTGCTGCGAAGCTGACTGGCCAGGGTGATCACACTGGTGTGGAGCTGGATCATATGGTTTCTGATTCCATAGAGAGTGGATTTTTAGAGGTGATCGCTGCGGCCGGGCAGGTGGATATTCTGGTGAATAACGGGAATGAGGCGCAGGGGAATGACTGGACAGACGTGACGTTCGAGCAGTTCGCCGATCAGCAGAAGAATGTGGCCGGGTATTTTACTCTAGCGAGGATGGTGAGGAACCACGCGGTTGAGCGAAAGGCGGGGGCGAATGTCGTGATGTTGGGGTCTATGTACGGTCAAGTGGCCTCCTACCCAGATGCCTACGCTGGTGTTAGTGTGGCGAGTCCGGCGGGTTATCACGCGTTGAAAGGCGGGATCATTCATTTGACCCGTCACCTCGCGGTCTACTGGGCCGCTGACGGTGTGCGTGTGAATTGTTTGAGTCCTGGACCCTTCCCGAATATGGAGAAGGCCCCAGGGGAGATGGTTGAGCGGCTTTGTGAGAAGAGCCCGATGAAGCGAATGGGGAAGCCGCACGAGTTGAAGGGTGCGATCGTGTTTATGGTGAGTGAGGCGAGCAGCTATATGACCGGGCAGAATATCACCATCGATGGCGGTTGGACGGCGTGGTAGCGTAAGGTCGGAGACGAGATGGAGTGAACGTTTGAGCGTTCGTGTCGGCTGGCCGGCGATCGGACAGGGTGATGGGTCTACAGGAGGATTTGATGGACGGGAATGAAAAGGGGCGATCAGTAAAGCGTTCGATGGAGGTGTATGAGCGCGCGCGTCAGGTGATTCCAGGCGTGACACAATTGTTGAGCCGGCGACCGACCCGGGCTGCCCTGGGGGTGAGTCCGGTTTACGCCGACCGCGCTAAAGGGTGCAGGATTTGGGATATCGACGGGAATGAGTATGTGGACTGGACAAGCGGTGTGGGTCCAATTATTCTGGGATACGCGGATGAGGTAGTGGACGGCGCGGTGAAAGCGCAGATCGATCGTGGAGGGATCAACAGTATCGTACACGAGTCCGCAGTGGACCTGGCCGAGGAGTTGGTGCGGCTGATCCCCTCGGCAGAGATGGTGCGATATGCCAAGGGCGGTGGCGAGGCGTGCACCGTGGCGGTCCGGATTGCGCGGGGGGTGACGAATCGGGACAAGGTGCTGTTCTGCGGTTATCACGGCTGGCACGACTGGTATCTGGCGGCGAATCTGGGGGGTGAACAGTTGGACGGTCA
>CAVOEZ010000091.1:0-9815 GCA_963694355.1 Latescibacteria bacterium UBA2968
TTCCGAAAACCAGAATCCAGATCCCGAGAATCAAGAATCCAAGACCAATATTCCCTGCACTGGGAAAATTGTGATTTTAAAGATTATGTGACTCTATTGACATTCTTTTAAAATACGTAACAATTTGTTATAATTGCAATAATATGAAATTTGCACAAAAAGAATGATATTGTATAATACTAAATAATATCATACAGAAAACTCTCATAGATGTCTGCTTGCAGGTGAAATGACTCACGTGCTCCCTCAGAATCAGGAACTCACTATAGTGATTCAGCAGCATCCCGAACGATATCGAGTATCCCGTCCACATCCCGATCCGAATACAGGGGATTAACCGATGCGATCATCAATACACGATTCATAATGTCTTCGGACCTCGGACACAGACCCTTGTGATAGGAGCGAGTGTCTCCCTTGTAGATAGGCGACGTCCACGGATTCGCCGAGGGCGTGTGCATCACCTGGTTTAGGATCTTCGGCTGCATATAGATGGGGTTTCCGCCATACATCAGACCAGGGGAGAGACCACGTTCACGCATTTTGTTGGAGAATGTCGCGCACGTTTCAGCGTTCTCGAACAGCAGTCCCCATCGCGTGGCAAGCGCACCCTCGGGGTCATTCACGGGATGGAGCTCCAGACCTGGAATACTTTCGATCCCTTCACGATAACGTTTGTAGTTTGCTCGGAGCGAACCGGTGATCCGGTCAAGTTTCTCCAATTGTTTCAGGGCTACAGCGCCGGTGAGTTCGGAGATTCTGAAGTTCTCGCCAATGAATTCATCCTCGTTTCCAGTAACACCAGTCAGCCGGGTCTTCTCCCTGTAGCCGCCAATGTCATGATAGCGAACCGCACGCTCATAAAGGCCCGCATCGGAACTGACCACGACGCCACCCTCTCCTGCAGTAAGTATTTTGACGATCTGCATACTATAGATCCCAAGATCACCCCAGGTGCCGATATAACGATCCTTGTATTTCGTCCCGCAGCTCAGTGCACAGTTTTCGATGACTTTCAGATTGTGCTTCTTTGCGATCTCCACAACGCGATCGATCTGACACGGAACACCATACAGATGTACGGGCAGGATTGCTTTTGTGTGTGGGGTGATCCTTGCTTCGATGTCATCTGGATCAATACCTAGCGATTCATCGATCTCCGCGAATACCGGCACAGCCCCAAGCGAAATGGTCGCGGAAGCCGATGAAATAAACGTACAGCAAGGCATAATCACTTCGTGACCCGGTCCAACACCAGCCGCAGCAAGCGCCACCTTGAGCGCGGCAGTCCCGGAAGTCACCCCCAGGGCAAACCCTGCTCCCAACTTCTTAGCAATGTTCCGCTCAAAATTCAATACCGTTTCACGCGAATCCGGACCATAATCTCTCGATAGCGCCCGCCCTTTGATAACCGCCAACACCTCCTCAACTTCCTCTTCACCCAGCATCGATGCTCCCGAATTCAACTTCCCCTCAGGTCGCTCCCAAATAAACGGCTCACTCATATCATCTCCTGTTCTGTTGTGGATAATCTCCTGTCAGCCTGCATAAACTATCATGCAAATTCCAGTGAGATTTAAGGTGCGGTGGAAATCTGTGCCCTCAGTATGCCGCAGTAACCGGCTTTTGTGTATTCTGTGCTCCCAGCAATCGCAGATCTCTACCTCTCATTGTGGCGGAAGGGTGGGGCAGTGCTCTGTGCTCTCTGTGCGCCGCAGTAGGCGGCTTCTGTGCATTCTGTGATCCCGCTTCTTGATGTTTCTATCCTCCAACCCCCACGCTCGTCACCACCCAATCATCCCTCCCCCCGAACCGCACATCCAGCACCCACGGCGCCTGCACTCCGGGTCTGCAAGGGTTTTTTGCCAAGCCACCGCATATCCCGATACAACCTGGCCTTGCATCTGCCGTTCCCGTCGACCTCTACACGCATCTCCGCGTGCTCCCGTTGGGCGACCAGAATGCCACCGTTCAGTTCCGCCTCGACGGAGTCGGTCTGCCTCGCGCCCGCCACCCATCGCCCCCACACGTCTCCTCCCTCAAACTGAATTCGAATACGCGGGTTAAACGCCACTTTCACTTGTGTGCGACCGGGAGAAGTGCGTCTTGGCGGTGCCCCCTTTGCCTGCAGAGAGTCCCACCTGGACACCTGCCTTCGCCGAAGCTCCTCCAAGCACAGCAACCCCAACGATTCAAACGCCCCGCATTAGCCTGGCACACCCCCAAGTTCGCCCAAACCTGACCTCGATTCCCTGCCAGGCTAGGTGAGAACACCGTTTATTCTTCCTATCCGCTTCCGCTTGATCCGAGGGCGGCCCAGGGGTGGACCGCCTTTCTGGCACCGACACGTCACTTAACGGGTAATATGCCAACCGATCAAGGTTCGTGTCCACTCCTTCCTGGCGCCCGGTCTAACGAACACGACAAGGTTATTCGATTCCGCAACGCAAGTGACCGAGACTCCCGTTCGCAACCACGCCTTGGCGTAGCTCCTACTCCACGTCCTTGAACTGCGACGTCAACGCTGAAATCGCTCGGAATTTGGAGAGGACTTCGTCTTGCCCGGCCCCCACGCGGTATGTGTCTTTGTCGAGCCGCTGCTCTGGTGCCAGTTCATAGAGAACATTGCTCAATTCAAGAGGGGGCGCCTCTGATCTGTAGGGCACAGACTGAAAGAGCCGCCAGAGATCTCATCATGCCTCGCGCCATGCCTGGCGCACCATAGAAAAGGGAGACTCGAGCGAGTCTCCCTTTTCTTTCTCTGACTCCGATCCCCTACAGCAGGTGATCGAGAATCAGGTTTGTCGATTCTACGATGCGTTGATCGCGAGGTCGCAGGTCTGGCTCGAACGCCTTGCCTGTCAGATGCTGCAGACCCTGAATGTAGCGCACGGCGATCTCGCTGGCCTGTTCGAGGGTGAACTGCTGGTCCTTCTCAGTGACCATTCCCCGCGCGAATTCTTTTGAGAATGAAACGGGTTTCCCATCTCGGTTCAGAGGTCGCCCGTCATCGTCCATGCGCCAAAAGCGACTGGAGTCCATGGTGTACAATTCATCCGCTGCCACGATCTGACCTTCGGTGTTGATGCCGTGTTCGGTCTTTGTGTCCACCAGGATCATGCCGCGCTTGGCGAGATACTGTGACACCATGCCGAAGGCCATGATGGATGAGTTGCGTATCTGGTTGTACTCGGCAGCTGTACAGACCCCGTTGTCGAACAGGTATTTTGGATCGATAGTCCGATCCACCTTGTCCTTGGTGCTGGGCGTATCCATCAGGTACGGCAGAACGCCGTTGGCAGAGAGCTGTGCCACCTCGATTTGGTGGCCCGCATAGGAAAGTGTCGTCTCGCCGGCTTCTTTGGCCTGGAGCCAATGCTGGTAGAGCGAGGTCGAGGTGCTGCTTTCGGCATTGTACATGCGCAGCACATTCTCCAGCGCGACCAGCTTGAGGTTCTCCGCAGGAATCACCGTCGAGCTCGCCTGCAAACCGGGCACCTTGAACTGGGAACTACCCAGCAGCGGCTCCACCAGGCGCAGCATATTGTCGTGGTTTATCGCCAGCACCTGATCTTTAAACGGTATGGCGCCGCGATTGACGTCGTGAGTGGATATCCGGTTGTTGCGGAACATCAACCGAATGGGTTGACCCGTGCCTGACACCAGGTTCTCACCAAACACCGAGTCCGACACCTTCCCCTCCAGGATGGTACAGCCATCCAGACGCTGAATATCCCCATCCTCGATGATCTGGTTGATAGGACGTCCTTCGTTAACCCGTGAGCCGTTTTCGGCTACCAACTCTCGAATTTCGTTTTCGTTGAGCATAGGTTCAGGTGTTCTCCTCGCTTCAGGTAAGGGACAGTTCGCTTGAGGGCTAGCAGCCCGTTGAAAAAGGTGTCACAGTTCGAGCTTACGGTCCAGCTTCCGGACGAGCATGACGCGCTCCTCATTCGGATTCGTCTTTACGATCTTCGTTTTACCTTCGCCAATCACAACAGTGTTTCGGCTCATTTAATCTCTCCTGTCAAACGTGTCTATGCATTCGATCCTTGCGTCGAGGTGTTATGGACTACATGATACGCTGACAAGATGTCCCCTAAAAGAGCCAGTTGTGTGAAATTCTAAAGGACACTTAGTATGACACTGCCACCGCTCAGCCTGGATCGTTCAGCGGGTGCGCTCTCCAGGCAGCTCTATGATGGCCTTCGGGACGCAATCCTTTCTGGTCAGTTTCGGGTGGGCGCACGAATGCCTTCAACAAGAGCGCTTGCAGCTTCACTCGGTGTATCACGAAACACGGTTCATATGGCCTTTGAGCAGCTAATTCTGGAGGGGTTGTTGGAAGGGAAACAGGGTTCCGGCACCTTCGTGGCGGAAGTGCCGGGTGATATCCCGATCGGGCCAGTTGTTACCGAGCTGGATGAGCCTAGTGGTCGCCGAAACCTTTCACAGCAGGGGCGTGCGATTTATGACCTTGCCAGGAGATGGCCCCAGCCAATCCAGTTGCCTGGGGAGTCTCGCGGTCGCGCCTTCGGAATGGGCGCACCAGCCGATTTGTTCCCAGGCAAAATTTGGCGCAGTCTTCTGGTCCAATGCTGGGATCAGTTGACCAGGGGTCAGGGACTGGGGCGTTCCGAATACGAGCCCTTGAGGGAAGCGATCGCTGAGCACCTTGGTACTACTCGGGGTGTCCGATGCACGCCTGACCAGGTCATCGTGGTCAGCGGCAGTCAGCAGGGCATTGCTCTGGCTGCGAGTGTTCTGCTGGACCCCGACAATTCAGTCTGGGTGGAGGACCCTGGATACTTCGGTGCGCACACGGCGTTTGTCGGATGGGGTGCGCGAATCGTGCCAGTCCCGGTAGACGATCAGGGGTTGAGTGTAGAAGCTGGACGCGAGCGCGCACCAGAGGCCAGGCTCGCCCATGTGACTCCAACGCACCAATTCCCGTTGGGCAAAACCATGCCGCTCAGGCGTCGCGCCGATCTGCTCGCGTGGGCGCAAGCCGCCGACGCCTGGATCCTCGAGGAAGACTACGATAGTGAGTTCCGCTACTCAGGGGCGCCGCTGGCAGCGCTGCAAGGAATCGATCCCAATCAGCGTGTCATGTACCTCGGGTCGTTCAGCAAATCGATGTTCTCCGGACTGCGTATGGCATACCTCGTTGTACCACGAGATCTGGCGCCAGTCTTCAGAGCCGCCCGACAGGTCATCGGTGGACCACCTCCAGCGCTCGAACAAGCGGTCGTGGAGCGCTTCCTGACCGAAGGACATTTTCAGCGACATCTGCGCCGCATGAGGCGGGTCTACTCCCAGAGACAGCGCCGATTGATCGAGGCAGTAGAGGAGGAACTGGAGGGGCTTCTGCGCGTGGATCCAGACGAGACAGGCATGCACCTGGTGGGTTGGCTGCGAAATGGGATGGTAGCAGAGGACGTGTGCAGACGAGCGGCAAAGGAAGGTCTTGAGCTGCTCCCGCTGTCGAGCTACCGGGCAGAAGCCGGTCCCGAGGGCGTGCTGCTGGGCTTCTCGGAAGTAGGAGAACCCTCGCTGGTACGGGGCGTGAAGCTTTTACGGAAGGCCCTGGTCTGAACAATTGTCATGTCTATTTGCCTTAACGAGCTGAACGATCCGCTTACAGATACAAGTGTGAACTGCTTTGTGAACCTGTGCCCGAAGGGCCGAAGGAGCGTAGCGAATGAAGAGCAGATGCCGTGTCAGTTGTTGGCAGCACGCCCCTAACGAGCGAAGCTATACAGGGGCGAAGGTCAAGCGCATACAATCAAGGGCTTGTTTTATTTGAGGCTTCAGGTTGGATCAAATAAACAGGCATCCAGAATACTCAGCACATCATTGAGCACAGGTTGAGGTGCTTTAGACACACGCTTCACCTTTCGGCTGTTGTAATCAATTGACTTAATCTGTTCCACCATGATATGGCCATGGATGTCCAAGCCTTCAGGAATTGCAACATGGAAAGGAATGTCCCTGAATGCGCTAGTGATCGGACAGACCATAGCAAGGCCAGTGTGTCTGTTGAACAACGTGTTGCTGACGACCAAAGCGGGACGACGACCTTTTTGTTCATGTCCTGCCTGTGGGTCGAAAGTCAAAATGACGAAATCACCTTTCCTTGGAATATATTTAGGCATTACCACACTTCTTTCTCTATGGGCTTACCCCAGTCTAACTCCTCGACTTGATAATCTTTCGGCATTTTGGCAACCAGTTCATGCAAGTTATATTTCCCGCGCACTTTACTCACTGGTTCAACGATAATTTGGCCCTTTTCTACAGAGATATTTACTTGGTCTCCCACATGAATATCAGCTTCCTCCAGGATAGCCTTGGAAAAACGAAGTCCTTGGCTGTTGCCCCATTTTTGGACTTTAGTCACCATTGTTTTACTCCTTGGATATGAGTAGGAAATGTATATCCGAAGTATATCCAAACTAGATTCGGATTGCAAGGGTTTTATGTAGTTTTTGATGCGCTAGAACTGGACGCCGTGCTCCCTGCTGCTGTCGCACTCGACGTCACTCCCGCCGCGACGGTCGTGGGCATTGATTCGTGCTCCCACAATCCTCTCGCTCTTCCACCCACTGCGGCGGAAGGGTGTGGCAGTGCTCCGTGCCCTCTGTGTGCCGCTGCAAGCGGCCTCTGTGAATTCTGTGATCCTGCTTTTTAGTGTTTTCGCCCTCCCCCTCATTGGTCACTTGATCCGAATCCTCGTCACCACCCAATCATCCCCCGCCCCTCCAAAACGCACATCCAGCACCCACGGCGCCGGCATCCCGGGCCTAAGCGGGTTCTTGCCAAGCCATCGCTTGTCCCGATACAACCTGGACTTGCACCTCCCGCTCTCTTCGACCTCCATATGTATCTTGGCGTGCTCCCGTTGGGCGATCAGGATACCGTCCTTCATCGCTGCCTCGACACCATACTCGAAGTGCCATCGTAAGATGTGAGGTTTACCCTTCTGACCCATGACCTGATCCTTGATTTCCCAGCCCGTTCGGTGGTGAAAGCTGACCTCGCGCGATACACGGTGCTCCGGATATCCCCGATGTGATCCTGAGACGTGAACGCCTGAGGCGGTCGCTCTCCAATCCGCCGTGACCACGGTGGGTTCAGGTCCCCACGATGGAATGAGTTCCCGGATCGGATGCAGCGGCTCACCCCCGACAAGCACCAGATTGTGCGAGGTCATCGCATAGAAATGTCCCCGGATGAGTTGGGATTGCGCCAGCCGATTTCGGTTCACGTAGGAGTAGAGCTCTGAAATAGGGGAGCCGATCATCGGGATGCCCTTCACGTAGAGTTGCACGTGGAGAGGGTCGTCGTGCGCGTGATTGGGAATACCGGGTCCGGGCAAAGAAATGACCATCGCATTCGCTCGGCGCGTCCACGCGGATCTCGATACGAAGAAGCCGGAATCGGGATAGTGGACGTGAAGGGGCAGCTTCGAGTGTTCGGTTTTCTTGAGCGCCTGACGATCCGCACGGTCCAGGCACGCCTGTTTCAACTTGAGCTTGCTAATGACAGTGGAGGCTATCCGACTGTTGGCCAGATTCGCAACCATCCCCAGGAGGCGCGCGGTGTTGGGTTCAAGCGGACGGTGGTCGCCAATGTCGGGTTGAGATCCGTCCGGCAGGGTGAGCAGTGCGACCATTTCACCACATTGTTTGATCCGGTTCCGGTCGGAAGGACTCAGGACGGATACGCGGTTGAGCTTGGCCAGCCGATAGGCAAGCAGAAAGATGTCCAGCGCGAAGATGGCGTGCGAAGTAGATCGCTCTTCGTAACTGCCATCGGGATGAAAGCTTCTGTCTACGTGTTTGGCGATTACGGGTTTTGACTGATCCACCAGGGCGTCGACTTCGGGGAATTCGGGGAGCATGATCCCGAAGAGCAGGGGCGCGGTTCCCCGTTCAAACAAATGGTGATTCGCAGGGACGTACTTGCTCCTCGCATAGTGGCGATACTGGATGGCAATGAACCAGAGTGATTTGATCATCCCGAAGGCGGTTCTTGTGGGAACTTCCGGTGCGAAGAGGATTCCGGAATACAGACAGTCCATCCAGGACATCCAGCGATACGCCGTGGTCATCGTGTCGTGACCATCCACACTGGTCAGGAGCGCGGTGTCCGGATTGAATTCCTCACTGACGATCAGCGGCCAGTCCTCCAGCCATCGGTCCGCGAATTCGGCAAATTTCGCCGCATACTTGGCCTTACCAGTCTTTAAATAGGCCACCGCGAGGTGCCTGAAAAATGCACATCGTTTCAAGCGATAGGGAGTGGATGCGAGCTGCCGCATTTCCGAGGTGTGCCATTTGAGTTTCGGCCCAAAATCCCAGACGAGGGCCTCGTTGTCTTCCCTCAGGTGAAACCGGTTCTCCAACAGGGCGTCCACATGCCGCAAGGGATCGATGTGCTGGCCGGTGCCCTCATCCCAACTGGCGAATACCGACGGCCCGTTCCTGACCGCTCGGTGATCGAAAAACCATAGGGGTTTCTTGCGATTTTGGAAATGCGCTACCAGGAGATCTCTCGCAGTATCCAGGTCCCCTTCCTCAGTAGCTTTCAATATCGCCCGAAGGTCCCGCCTTGCAGGATCAAGGGCGTTCAGAAATTCCTCATCACTCACATTGCGTTCGTCACTTGGGATCACTCGAATGCTTCCCTTCCAATCTGAATCAGGACGCTACCAGTCTCTATAGCTTTCAGCCGTACAACGGTGATTTCCACTGAACGGCTACGTCAACAAGGCCTCAATCTGCGTGAGGTTCTCAACTGTGCAGTCGGCTTCTTCCAGGGATTCTCGGGGCTCCTGCAGCTTTGCGATGCCCTGTAGTACCCTCATTGTCCGCCACCCGAGAGCCTTAGCAGGACGGATGTCGTTGTCGACTCGATCTCCGATCATCACTGCCTCGTGGGGATCACATCCGGCCTGCTCGAGTGCCAGTTGGAAGATTGCAGCATCCGGTTTCTTCAGTCCCAGTTCAGCAGACGACAGACAGAGGGATACGTAAGGGGCAAACCCATCTTGCCTCAGCCTGGCTTCCGTACCCGGAGATTGATTGGCGATCACCCCAATCTCGTATCTCGTGCTCAACCTCGACAACAGGCCGACTGCACCAGGGTACGGTCTCTCCAGATCCTTCCGATACCTCAACCGTTCCAGCACGTAGGCGCGGTCTTCCTCTTCCGGGACAAGGAACTCTATTGCTTGAGCAATCGGCCGTGAAGCGAACGCGGCAGAACGCAGAAGGGTCATGATATCCGTTCGCTCTTTGATTTTGGCTACCAGCCACGCAGTTCTCGTCGCCAACCCACTCCCAGTCATAAGATTCACATCCGCACCACGCTGAATCAGCATTCTGACGAGGTCCAGGCTCCCTCTGCTAGCTGCCCACATAAGTGCCGTACGGTCTTGGTCTCCAACCCTGTCAAGATGCGCACGGCTTTTGATCAGCAGTTGTGCCACCTGTGTATGGCCCTGTATAATCGCCAGGATGAGCGGTGTGTTTCTGCTCTCATTCTGTATATTTGGGTCCGCATTGTGCTGCAGAAGGGTTTTGACAACATCAAGATGACCCTCATAGCTTGCCGCACGTAGCGGAGTGATCGAAAGTCCATCATGGTTATTCGGATTCGCGCCCTGTTCAAGTAGAGACTTTGTGCGTGGCAGGTGTCCATCCTTCGCGGCAGCGATCAAAAGGACGTCCGAAGTTTGGGAAAGAGCAGAGCGGTACTCTGTGCGTGTGGGCTTAGAGCCTATTTTTCAGCCTTTTTGCTGCAATTCTATG
>CAVOEZ010000092.1:0-9763 GCA_963694355.1 Latescibacteria bacterium UBA2968
GAAAACGAAAATCTGGATCGGGATGATTATACAAGCTGCCTGAATTTGATGCGTGATGCAGGCTTCGCTGGTCCGTATACGCTGATTTATGATGGTCCTGGAGATGAGGAGTGGGAAGGTCTGGCGCAAGAACGAGAGATCTTGCAGCCCTATATCACGCGCACACGAGATTGAGTTGTGAACAAGATGTTTGCCCCGGGATGTTGGGGACATCGGCCGCGGTGCCATGGACCCTCTCAAGTACTCAGATATTCGACACCCTTTCAGAAGGAGGGCCAGCGCAATGAGTCAAGAATCTTCCTCTTTTTGCGATAGTGGACGAAAGCCGCGCGGTTTCGGAAGCTGTACACGAGGCCGGGGTGGAGACGCTTGCAACCCATCAACGACGGGGATATGCGACGAAGGCTGTAGCAGCCTTGGAAAGTGCAGGAGAGAGGTTGGGCGCGAAACCGATGTACAGCACATCGTGGGAAAATACGGCATCCCAGAAGGTGGCCGATCGATTGGGGTTGTCTATGTACGGGTCAAACTTTCACATCACCTGACGATATGAATGCGTCAGTTGCAATGGGCCTGGTCAGTCAATACCATTCCGACAGGATGTGCTGCTTTATGTCGGAAGGCAGTCTTCCTAACCAGGAGGTATGTTTGGAACGTCCGAAGGGTATGGTGGACAAGGCGACGTTTAGACAGCTGTGTGGCGAGGATTATATGATGTCAGCTGAAGATGCTGACCTTCTCCTGCAGAAACACGGATTAGGCAAGTTGAAGCGCGTTGAGAAGCGGGAAGGGAACTTTCTGAATTCCTTGTATGATTGTGAAACTGACCAGGGGTCGAGCTACATTGTCAAGATCCGTTTCCGAGGTGGGCACGAAACGCTGGAAGCGGATCAGAGAGTGACCTCTGCGCTTCGCGAGGTTCTTCCCGTTGCCCCCATATGTTTTCTCGATCTCGACTGCGATATTTTGTCACATGCCTGTTTGGTTCTGTCGAAGCTGCCAGGGGAACTTGCGGAGACGGTTTTCGAGGGCGAAGGACACACGGCACGAATCGCTGCGTCAAGACGGATGGGCGAAATTATGGCGGTGATACACTCGCTACCAGTGACTTGCGATTTGGCGCCAGGTAGAAATCTATTCAGACTGAATTGGTGGAAGGAGAGTATTACACGCGGATTGTATGATCGACCGGACATGAGAAGTGAGATCGACAAGATCCATCCATCGTTCTATGGCCGGCTCGAGGAATCGCTGTCCAGGATTTCACTGCCAAGCTTTGACGAACAGCTTTGCCTGGTCTGGGGCGATCCCAAATTCCATAATTTTCTTCTTCGTAGAGACAAAGATGATCACCTAACAAGTGGGGTATTCGACTTCGAATCTTCGGGCATCGGAAATTGGGTCTTTGATTTTCTGTACGTGGAAGGAAATTTCAGACGGGGTCAGGCGGATGGCATTTATAGAGATCCTGAATATGTTGAAGCATTCTATGGGGCGTATACCGATGCCGGGGGCGTTGTGCCAGAGATATCAGAACAAGAGCGGGTGCTCCGGGACGTGGTTCTGAAGGCGAATGGAGGTGGATGGTGGTGGGATGGCGCGAAGATATTGCCTCCGAGGATTGGGTCCGTGCTTGATGATGTGCTGCGTGGTCTCGAGGAACTGGTGAATGGTTAGGGTTCATGGCCAGGGGTCCAGGGACCAGGGGTTCATTACCAGGGGTCCAAGGACCCCTGGCTAAGATGCGGTGCCCCTTCAGGGCACGGAAGGCGATGGTTATCGCGATGGGTTTGGGGATCTCGACCTGGGGTTGGCACCAGGCGTTGTCAGCAGGGGTTCAAGAACCCCTGACTAAGATGTGGTGCCCCTTCAGGGCACAAAGGCGAGACTCCTCGCGTTTGCTCGTGGTACCAGTGATCTCTTGACCGAATGATGTAGAATAGGGTACATTTTTCAGTAGTGGTGGTATTACTCCTGGTTCCCTACCAACTCTCGGAGGAAGTATCATGGAGACAGACCTTGGGAAGGAAGAACGAGATTACATTCGCGGGCTTATGAGATGGGATCGATCTCGGAGATCGTTTCAGTGGATTCTGGCCAATGTTAGTCTGATGTTTGGCGGCGCAGTGATCGTGGCAGCAGTGCTTTTCACGTACTATAACATGACTAATGCTACTGCTCAATGGATCACGCTTCCATCGCTTCTGATCGGTCTCCTGTTCATTGGGATCTATTTGGTTGCTGACCAGCGTATCAAGGAGCGGCGGAAAGTGGTTTCAATCTTTAGAAAACTGGAGTTTGGTATTCAAGAGTGATCTTCAATGAAATGCAAGTCGTACGGGTGAATCCCAATCAGCTATTTTGAGTTGATTGGGATTTTGCTTTTTTGGAGAAGTGGTTCAGGTCGTGAACCCTCAAGTATTGTGGCGGTTTGGAGACCAGAGGTCCGTGACCAGGGGTTCACAACCAGGGGTCTAAAGACCCCTGGCTAAGATAAGGTGCCTCTTCAGGGCACAGGAGCGGGATGCTCCGACTCAATCGTCTGGGAGAGCGCCCAGAAGTTTTGCAATGTTTGCCCGATACAGTTGGAATTCTGTTCGGCCTTGCTCGGTCAGGCTGAGCATTGTTCTTGGTTTCTTTCCGACAAAGTCTTTCTTGATTTGTATATAGCCGACATCCTCCAGTTTGGCCATGTGGGACGAGAGGTTGCCGTCCGTGAGTCCTGTTTGCCGGGTCAGGAAGAGGAAGTCGGCGCTTTCTATGACAAACAGGCAAGCCATGATGTTCAGCCGGGCGGGTTCGTGAATCAGTTTGTTGATTTGACCGGTTTCTGGAATTGCACCATCCGGAGATTTTTGGGTCATCGAGCCATCTCCTCCGATTGGGCAGCGGGAAGAGGGTAGGCACTTATAAAGCGATACAAGAGGACAGACCCGATCACTATCAGTGAGAGTGATGAAGTCCCGAATACGATTGACATGGCAAAGTAGTATCCGGTCGAGATGTACCAGATCTTCCCGACGAGCATCGATATACCGATCAGAACACCGTAGAAATAGAGTCTGTCGAAATCCATGAAATAGGCCATGATGGCGAAGACCACAATGGCATTTACGGCGAAGAGAATTGGAAATGTCAGGCGGTCCATTTCGATATTCGAGCTGCTGATGGTGATCAGATAGCCAATGAGGGAAAACGCTACGGAGATCGATAATATCAGGGTTACTTTCATCAAGCGTCGTTTCCTCGCGGGACCAAAATTCACACGTCCCATTCGGGGAACGGTGATGGTCTTCTTGCCGACTACCATCAGGAGGACGCCGAGGAAGGCTATGCCCGCACCCCAGTAGTCGGATAGACCGAAATATTCCAGGACGCGTCCGCCGGCGATTTGCAGGAGAACAAGACCCAGCATCAGTTCCCAGAACCCGTCCTGGAAGTACGACGTGAATGCTTTGCGCTCGATTTCCTTGAGGTTAATGGTTTGGGACATGATGTCCTCCTGTGATTGAATGTTGGGGGAAGGCTAACAGTAAGCCAAAGCGGTTTGTAGTTCAGTTAACTTTGTAACACAAAGTACTTTGTGTTTAAGTTACGCCGGAAATTTGGAGATGTCAACCAAACCGGGAAAGAATTTTTTGAAAGAGAATCTAAACGGTTTAAAAACAAATAAATATGGAGGCATCATCTGGGACATAGAAGGAAGGGGTGGGTAAACCCAGGGTTTGTGACCCGGGGTTTATGTCCAGGGATCACAACCAGGGGATCAAGAACCCCTGGCTAAGATGCGGTGCCCTTTCAGGGCACAAGGGCGGATGGGGAGGGTGCGAGTTGGGAATTGGCGTTCGTCGAGATATGTTCGTAATTTGCTGCTGCAGGCATTTATTTTGAGAACATCAAGTTGTGAGTTATCAAGGAGGCAGACATGAGTATAAAGGATCCAATAGGCAGCGCGGTAATTGGTTATGGAGCCACTCACAACTTTGGCTGGATGCACGCGTTGTGGATGACGGAGTCGCCGTATTTCAATTTGCTGGCGGTATGCGACCGGGATGAAGGGCGGCTGGCGCAGGCGCGAGAGGACTATCCGGGAATCGAGACATATACCTCGACGGAAGCCCTATATGCAAATCGTGATGTTGAAATGGTGACTGCTGTAACACCCAATTTCACACATCGGGACGTGGTGGTGGAGGCTCTGGACAATGGACGACACACACTTGTGGAAAACGGCATGTGTCTGAATGTGAAAGAGGCGGAGGATATGGTTGGCGCTTCGGAGCGGAATGGCAAGATGCTGGCCGTTCATCATAACCGACGACACGATGGGAATTACCGGGCCATCAAGGAGATCGTGGAAGCGGGCAGAATCGGAGATATTTATCAGATCGAACTGTCGCCGACGAGCTATGGAGATCCCTTCAAAGGCGCCGATCCCAATTTGTGGTGGACGCAACGCGAGAAATCCGGCGGCACCTTTTTTTACTATGGATCCCAAGCGATGGACTGGATCCTCGATCTGATTCCTTCAAACGTGACAGGTGTTACGGGTTTTTCCCAGAAGCTGATGTGGACCAGCACTTCCAGTGAAGATCAGGTGACTGCGATTCTTAAATTCGAGAATGGTGTTGTGGCGAATTTTACAGAGTCCTATATCGACTGTTCAGGGAAGCCCTTCTGGAGAATTTTGGGTACTAAGGGGTGCATTATCGATCAATATGGGTCGCAGATTCCTGGCTATCAATATCAGACTACGACTCCCCCATGCGGTCGCTTCCAGTTGATCGAAGCGACGGAAGATGGATATACCAAGGAGAGCCTCATCCATTACAAGGAATCAGACTGGACGGAATTTTACAACGATATGGGACGTCATATTCGTGAAGGTGGTCCCAATCCTGTCTCAGGGGAGGTCGGACGCCGGGTGATCGGCCTGGTGGATGCGGCGAGGGAGTCGATTGAGACGGGCGCCACCGTGGTACCCAAATATAATTAGATGCGAGGGGGAGAGATGACGGAATTCGACTTCAGAGACTGGCTAGAAAAGTATCTGAGACCACAGGAAAAGCGAAGCGCTGACAAGATCAGGGAGATATTCGCCGAGGACGGTGTGTACTGGTGGGGGCCCTATGGTGAGCCCAGGCATGGTGTTGACGCGATTTATGAACATCACAGAAATGCGCTTTCGCACCAGGAAGATATCCATTACAGCTATGATATTCTCGCCACTACCGAGAAGTATGGGCTGGCGAGATTCTATCTCAAGATCAAAGACCAACATCCCGGGGCGCCAAACAGGTACGAAGGCATCTTCATGGTTCACATTAACGATGCAAAGAAATGCACGCTGTTCGAGGAGTGGTACAATTTCACCACCGTTGAGGAGTAGCGACAAGGTGTTCGTCCTGATTGCAGGAGGAAGAAATTAATATGAGTATTGTAGATTTTTCTGAAGATCAGATTGCGCACTATACGGCCAAGAAGGTGAACGAACCGATCGTTGTCGATGGGCGTTTGGACGAAGTGTGTTGGGACAAGGCGGAGAAATCCCCTCGATTTGTGGATCTCGTAACAGGAGAACCCGGTTTCCTGGAAACGAGAGCTGCCGTGCTCTGGTCCGACGATTACCTGTATGTTGGTTTCTGGGTTCAGGAACCGAATGTCAGGGCGGAACTTACCGAGCGGGACAGCATGATTTGTGATGAAAACGATGTTGAGGTTTTCATTGGTGGGAAGGATGCGTATTACGAGTTCGAGATGAATGCGATTGGTACGGTGATGGAGATTTTCTACGTATGGCAAGATGCATATACGAATGACAGTGACTTTGCGAAGGCAGAAGAATTCAGTCTGATGAGTCAGTCGGTGGATATCCTGGGCGGGATGTGCGATGCGCAGCGTATGGGGAGCAACCCCAGAGGAAAACGATATGCCTTTCGAAACTGGGATTTGCCGGGACTGCAGATGGCGACTCGCATCGATGGCAATCTCAATGATCCTTCGAAGATCGATAAGGGGTGGACAGCGGAGATCGCGTTCCCCTGGAAGGGGATGAAGTGGTTGGCAGGAGATCGTTCTCTACCGCCTCGGGACGGTGATACATGGCGGATGGATTTTTCGCGATTCCAGCATATCAGCGCGAACGGGCGTGATATACAGCCACCGATCGGATGGGCGTGGAATGCGCATGGGGCGTATAATTCGCATATGCCGGAGCGGTTCACCTTCGTTGAGTTCTCGGAAGAAGGGGTTTGAGGCGAAATTAAGGCGTCCGGGGTCCGAAGTCCGGGGGACGTGGGTGATGCGTGAATTATGACGGTTGGAAGGACAAAATTAAGATAGCCGGAAACAGTCAAAAGCGGAGGAAGGATTAAAATATGGGAGAAGATAAAATAGCGCCTGATGCGGCGGAGGTGGCGTATGGCCCACACGAACGCAATCGGTTGGATGTCTTTTGTGCGAAAACATCCGGTCCATCACCGGCTGTGCTGTTCCTGCATGGGGGTGGATTTGTTGGCGGTGACAAGGCACAGGTTTATGATCTTTTGCCTCTTCAGGAATTGATCGATGCAGGAATTTCTGTGGTAACGTCAAACTATCGTTTTTCGCAGCATGCAATCTATCCGGCACCCTTTGAGGACTGTCAGAAGGCCCTTCAATTTGTACGCAGTAAATCTGAAGAATGGGGTATCGATCCGGATCGGATGGCTGTTTCTGGTGGTTCGGCAGGCGCGGGTGTGGCGTTCTGGCTTGCCTTTCTGCCTGACCAGGCGGATGCCGATAGCGAAGACCCAATCTTAAGGGCGTCGACCAGGGTGAAGTGTGTGGTGACTTTCGCCGGACAGCATTCCTATGACCCGCGGTACATATCCAGGATCATCGGCGGAAACGCACATATGCATCCCGTGCTGCCGCAGCTGTTTGGTGTGGATCCCGAGGTTTGGCCGGAACTCAGCGAAGATGAGGCACGGCTGGTGGAAGCGGGCGCCGGGGTGAATTATGTAAACGCAGACTCGCCACCTGCGCTTTGTTTCTATAACCTGGAGGATCGTCCTGTAAGATCTGATGATGAGTTCAGCTTTGGTATTCATCATCCCGGGTTCGGGCACGATTTGAAATCGAAAATGGAAGCGCTGGGACGTGAGTGTAAGGTTGTTGTAGATCCCGAGATGGTCAGCAACGGTACTATTGTGAAGTATCGGGAAGAAATTGTGGAATTCTTCAAGAAACATCTTGCAGGTTGAACCAGCATATCAGAATCGAATTGGCTCTTCCTACAGTTGAAATGGACGGGATCGGAATGGAGCATCAAGAAGTGGAGGTAAAGCGCAACCTGGACTTGAGACAGATCGATTGTTTCGTATTCGACTTTGGCGCCACACTGAGTTCACATCCGTACTTTACAGTTTGTCCACCAGAGTGTCCTGAGTGGGCTGATCTGTTCCAGGCACACGTGTTCAAGAAGGCACGCAGCGTTTTCGACGACTGGATGGCCGGTGAGATTGACGCGCGTGATGTGGCGGAGATGATGAGCCCGGTTACCGGGATTGCGGCCAACAGAGTGATCGAGTTCATGAAACTTGGGGTTCGGGGACTCAGCCAGAACAAGGCGGTTCGGGACCTGGCGATTCGAGCCAGGGAGATGGGCAAGCGGATGGTTCTGGTGACCGGGAATATCGACTTGTTCGATACGGAAATTGTACCAGATCTTGGCTTGTCGGACATTTTCGAGGTGATCGTCAATTCCAGTCGGTCTCGTGAATTGCATAAGGAAAAGCTTTGGGATGAGGCGTTCAGGCTGCTCAACAGTGGTGCGAGTTATGAGACGAGTTTCCTGATCGAGGACAGCACGAACAATGTTGAAATGTTCAGGAGGTTAGGAGGATACGCACATTTGTATGTGGATGACGAAGGGTTGATCAAAGAGATGCAGACATTGAGTTGGTGATAAGACGGGGGCTCGCCTGAAGGATAATAACTATGTCGAGCACCCGTACCCAACTGTGCAATGACTCTTACCGCCAAACTGCGACGCTCAAAATTATCGGAATCTCATGTCAAAATATCAATTCACTGATACAGATCTTGCTGCACGGCGGCTTGCGCTCCTGGCTTCTGTGTACGCCCCATCGTCTCGGAAGTTCATTCGAAATTTGGTGGATAGACCTATCGGATGCGCTCTCGATCTGGGATGCGGTACCGGATACACGACCGTACTGTTGAGGGATGCTACTGGCGCCGGAACTACTGTCGGACTGGACAACTCCGATAGGTTCATAGCTGCGGCTAATTCCAGGAGTTTGAAGGGAATCTCCTTCTTCCTCCATGAGGTGACCCAGGAACCGTTCCCGGCAGGTCCATTTGACATTGCTTATTGCAGGTTCCTCCTATCGCACCTACCGGACCTTTCGGGCTGTCTGGAGGTCTGGGCCCGGCAACTCAATCGAGATGGCCTCCTCCTGGTCGAGGAAGTGGAGACGATCCAAACTGATGTGGAGGCGTTCGAGGTTTACCTGGAGATTGTGGATCAACTTCTGGTTCACCAATCGGCACGTCTCTACGCAGGTCCGATGCTGCAGGGACTGGCGCTTCCGGCCACACTCAGGAAGGCGTCCAGTATCGTGCAGCTGGTTCCAGTTTCAGTCCAAGATGCGGCAACCATGTTCCACATGAACATCCAGTCGTGGCGGCGCCAACCGTACGTTCAGGAGAACTACGAGGAAGATGAGATCCAGAGTCTGCAAGATCGGCTGGGATCGTTGGCCTCGGAGGGAGCAGTCGAGGGCGAGATCACCTGGGGGCTACGCCAAATGGCACTGCGTCGTTGCTGAGAATATTCCGATCCGCTAAGATGCGAACAGCCCCAGACCCTTTCCAGACGAAGTGAATTGTAGACAGAACGCCCTGCCTTTAGCTGCATTGACCGCTTCGGACAATATTCTTTCAGGGATCTGGATATCGATACATCCACATTACTATCTGGTCTACTATAAACTGCTTTCAACTCCTGCCTTTTCTAACCGTCTCCATTAGAACCTTTCTCATGCTCATTCCGTCTAATTCTCAGGTGTTGGCATCCGTGTACATTCCAGGAGGGGTCTGAGAGATGCGTCAGAATGAATATGAGATTGCAAGGCAGTCCCTGGCACTGTTCGGTGTATCCGGAACATTCAGAAGAATCGCCAAAGGTCTCGACGTCAGCTATCGTGTAAAGACCGAGGAAGGGAAGGTGTATGCCCTGCGGGTCTCAAAAGGCCCTCCGAGCCGTCCCGTTTCAGCGTTTCAAATCGAGGCTGAGTGGATAGATGCGCTCTCCAGCAACCCATGGTTTCGTGTGCCCAAGTTGCATTGGACAGAGGCAGGGACGCGTGTGGGCCAGGTCGAGGATGCCACCGGTGTCGTGCGTGCCAGCACACTCCTTTCGTGGCTTCCGGGTCGACGTTGCTATCTGATCGGCATATTACATGCGCGTGCCCTGGGCCAAATGGCCGGCGCGCTGCATCAACGTGCAAAGGCCACACAAGTACCGTCAACAGACGCCATCAAGACCTGGGATGCGGAGCTCATGTGCGGAATGTTTAAAAAGGGTGCTATTGACAGCTTCGAGCCCGAGGTCGCGGAACTGGTGCGAGATATCCACGGGAATCTACGGCGGATTACTGCGACACTTGCCCCACTCGAGACGGGTCTCATCAATGCCGATGTGGGCTTGCACAACATCCTGTGGCGCAATGGGCGGGCGAGTCTGGTCGATTTCAATGAT
>CAVOEZ010000093.1:0-9759 GCA_963694355.1 Latescibacteria bacterium UBA2968
CCGTATACTCGCGGGAATTGTGCCGGAACCGCGCAGAGCCCTGAGAAATTCAACACCTCTCTCAAATGTAGGAAAAATGAGCAACCCGTATTTTCTAACTTTGGGTACCGGATGAATCTTTAAAACGGCCTTGGTAATAATGCCGAAATTTCCTTCGCTGCCGAAAAGGAAAGTTCTTGGCTGAATCCCGGTTGAGTTTCGGGGAGTTACCCCCTTGGTTTCAATGTCCCCGGTGGGTGTGATTAAGGTGGCTTCCATCACAATCTCTTCTATATTTCCGTAACGGTTCTTTTTCATCCCGCTGGCATTGGTCGCAATCCAGCCACCCAGAGTGGCAAGTTCAATGCTGTCCGGATCGTGTCCGGAAGTGTATCCACGATTCTGAAGTTCGATCTCAAGCTGTTTTCCTGAAATTCCCGCCTCGATGCAAGCCAGGTGATTCTCTTCATCCAGCCATACTATGCGGTTCATCCGTCTCATGTCTATAGAAACGATCATTCGGGATTCTTCATCTGGACACGCCAGAGCCCCACTGACATTGGTTCCTCCACCATAGGGCACAATACAGACATCGTGTTCATCGGCCAGTTCAATGATCCTCCGCACATCCGCTTCGCAATCTGGATATGCCACCGCATCCACCACCCGTTCGAAAGGATCGCCATACAGAATCCTGTAAATCTCGTCTACACTCAACTGGCCGTGCGAGTGAATCAACCTGTCCTTCCCGTCCGTCGACACCCTGTCCTGTCCAAGTGCAGAAGTGAGTTCCGACATGAACCGTTCATTCACCCTTGGCGCGGGGATCTCTTTTTCTGCAATCTCATTTCGCGCTTCATCAGGATCGATCGAGATGTCCAGCACCTCTTCGAGAAACGGAATGAAGTTCGGCATACTATATCCGGATAGTGGATACCTGTTCCCGGTTACCCGAACACTTTTCGGCCCGTCGAAATCGAATTGTGTGTCCGTGTATCCCCACCGGTGTGGATATCTTTCGCCTTCCGACAGGTCGTAGGGGCTATCCAGATCTTTCGACATGCATTCTCCTGAGCACACAATGACTTCGTGTTGAGTGCGGACGCAAGGCCGCGGGACTACGATGCCTCGGGATTCAGCAACGAGGCGATATGGACGGCCTGAAACAGCGCGGCAGTTTCCGCCTGTATACGCAACGACCTGCGCTTGGGAAGTAGCGTTGTTTCTCCCAGCATGGGAGGGCAAATTACGGCTTCAATCACACCCGGGTTGATATTCAAATTGCCCTTCGGGCATCTGGGCCAAACCGAATGGGTTCCCCTGAACACGACAGGAATAATGACAATGTCCTGTGGGAGCTTGGAGAACAGGGCGTGTTGAAGCGGTATCAATTGCTCTGCGAATGAGGCAGTCGTTCCCGTGGGGTAGATCAGCCCGGGACGATCTTCCATAGCTTCCAGAATTCTTGTGGTGGTATGCGCGGTGCCGTCAAGACTCTCGCGTGTCACATACCCATCAACTTCCTCGAACATCAGGTCATTCGTCTTCGGTGAAACGCCGAACATGCTCAGTTCCCAGCGCCCCAGTTTGAGACTGGTGGTGCTGAACAGTCCCGTTCGAGCCAGAATCGCAAAGGGTACCGGCCTGTCCCAACCCATAGCCTCGAGGAACTCCTCCGACTGGAAAACAGGAAAGTGGACCAGGTTCTCCATCAAACTTTGATGCGTGGGCAAAATGAGGACTTTGTGCTTTCCGCTGCCCAGGTCAAGCGCGCGGGAAATCTCTTTGAATCTCGGATCTATGGTGATATCGACCCGGATTTCAAAAATACGCTTGGTCTCTTCTGACCACGTTCGCCACATCTCCCAGGCCAATCTGTGTTTTTCCTCAGATTTCAGCTCGGATTTCAGCAGCTTCAGCCGACTCCTGCCTACCTTCCAGCACGGGCGAATCCACCGGATGAACCGCAATTTACGGGCAAACGAGGAGATCGTCCGTTGTTTGCCAACGTGAGGATATTCAACAAATCGCCCCGTAGACTGACCGCTGAGGACAGGTGGAAGCACCATTTCCATCAGCTCAGACTGGGTGGCCTGAAGAATCCCGTTCATTTCCGCAACCAGCGCGCGCCCAAGGTCAACCATATCCCGTGTCAAATAGGCGTATGGCTGCCAGTACCAGTAATTTTCGGGGCGAAGTTGCATGGGGTCTTCCCTGTGCGCCTGAAAGAACTCAACCAGCATGCTCTGTCCCAGCCGAACGGATGATTTGGCGGTATTCAGATCCGGATTGTCATTGCTGCCCTCAGAAATCTTCAGCAACAACCATTGGGCATCTGTAACCACCTTCCACACGGCCCCCCCAAACCATCCCATATTGCTGTAGGTGTTGAACCGAGTACTCATCAGTTCGCCCGCAGCGATGTAATCAAGTGTTCGCTGTGCAACTTCACGTAGCAGATCGCGCAATACGCCTTCAACCGTGTTGCCTTCGATAGAGTAACTATATCTCTCGATCCATCTCGGATCATCTTCCAGCGTCACCGACGATAGAGCCTCGGCCACTGCCTGCGCGTGCGAAAGCGGCACTCTCGATAGCCTGGCCTCAATCAGCGATACCTCACCGATATCTGGAACATACGCTTCACCCTTGGCGAGCGCGTCAACATAAAGCGTCTGATACAACTTAATGAAGTCTTGCCCGGTGCCGGATCCTCTGGCGGTAAACTGATCCTTGAGCTGCAGGTAAATACGATTGCCTTCGTGATAGGACGACCCCAAACCTTCGAACTGCTCGTAGGCTTCAGTTAATCGGGTCTCCCTCAACCCGGGTATCCCGTTATAAAGTGCGTCAACCAGCTTCCGTCTTTTTGCTAGTGACGACTCGTCCAGCGTCTCTCCTGATCCTCTAGGCCATTCCAGATCCTGCTCCGAAAATCCTTCGTAATATCCTTCTGGCCGAATCACATGAATCAGTTCCTGAGCGGCCTGATCGTAGACCTCGTACAGGACGTCCGGATTCTTGTATAGCCTTTGATGAACGGAATCTGCCATTTAGCTCACCCCTTGCGGGGGCCGGATTCTCACCAGGATCACCCTTTTTTCAGCACATGACGCAGCAATCCTGGTATGTGTATGTCCAGGATGTATACTGGCCAGTTTATGCGCCTAACATCGAAATTGAACCGTTTCTGGTCCTCAGGGCACATCTCATTGAACAATGCCTGTAAATTTCCGGTTTCAAATTCACAATCCAGATTGGTGTACGCACTGTAGATCTCGGTCAGCGTGGATATCTGCTCGAGCGTTGCTTCAAGCAGGGCGACCTTCCTGCGCAAACGCGAGGGCCACGGAAGGAAAGATGAGTGATCCACGATCCACTTCGATATGGCGGCAGGTATTTGATACTTCAGTCTGAATGCCCGCTTGAATTTCTTCAGGTTGCGAAATTTCCAACGCTGCACCGCAATGGCATTTCCCGCCTTGTCCACCATAGGATGTGCGGTAAAATATTCGTGTACGAGCTGAACAAGTTCTCCCGCGCGAATTGGATTTTGGGCACCGGAGGCCACGTGGTAGACTCCGATTTCCCTGATCTGCCGGACCTTCGGCAATACTGCAATAATCGCGTTGGCAACAATGTCCACTGGTACCACATCCAGAACGATATTCGGATTAATGGGAAAGTCGGGAAGCCTGCCTTTGCTGTAGTGCACGATGAGCGGATCAGCAACTTTGAGATCCTGAATCCATCCAGGTTCAGGGTCCTCCAGGCTGGACTCGATGATGGACGGCCTGATGATCACCGTCGGCAAATCACCCCGCAAACTCGCGATCAGCTTTTCACCCATCGCTTTGGTTAATGTATAGCTGTCATGCCAACCAAGCTTTCTCGCCCTGATCATCCCCTCTTCTACCTGCTGCTTCTTGATCCACCTTAAACGCAGGGCTTCCAATTGGTGCTCTGTTCTGTAATCTGTTACCCTTTTCCCTTTGTTTTTCCGTTCGAGATGCTGGGCGAATCTCTCCTGCATGGCTGTGCGCCTGGAAGCCTCTTCGAGGCCACGGCCGAATTCTTCGATAGAACTGATTTCAGTGTCCAGATCGAAGGTTTCCGATTGATCCTTGCCCAGCAGGTTTGCAACCGTTTTGTCTTGGGGCAGAAGCGATTCGGCGATCTTGCCCGTCATCTGCCCATTTACATAGGCTGTGGACACATGTACAAATGCTGCATGATCGCACGCCTTGGCGAATTTGACGACCTGTCCCGGTCCCAGCGTGTTTACCTTGAGTGCTGTATCCAGAGGTTCATCAAAAACAACCGTTCCTGCAAAGTTAATGACGAAATCGACTTCCCCTTTGAGACGTACAAAAACCTTTGGATCCAGTCCCAGTTGATCTGCTGTCAAAATTCCGTCCACTGCGATCAGTTTTTCACGGACGACCTCGTCAAATCGGTTTCCGAGAATACGCTTCAACCTGCAGAACACCGTAGATTGGAGGATTTCTCCTTCCAGTCTTTCCTGGGCTGCGATCTTCCTGCCGCTTGGACGGCTCCTGGGACGAATCATCAGGTAAATTCGACCGATTTCCGGTTCCTCCCAGAGCACTTTCTCAACCAGAGCTTTGGCCGCAAATCCGGTCGCACCTGTGACGAACAGAGTTTTACCTTTGAGATACTCGGAAATAGAACTCATTTAGATTCCGTAATTCAACTGTAGATGCCTGATGCCCGAATTGGGATTAAATAGAAAACGGAAGGACCAGAGAAGGTAAAACGGACCGACAGACAAGACGCACTTTTGAGGTGGTGCGACAAGCATCTGAAAGCATCCCTTTTTTGCCGCTCGAGGGCCTTCAGATTTTGAGCCGGATTTCGCGAAAGGCGGTATAATTAAAGGGCGCAACAACAATCCTGTCAACCCATTTCTTATACTTGAAATCACTGCCTGTATCGTGAATAAGTTAGGTATTGACAAAACTGTAAGGAAATTCTACCTTCTTCATCTTCCGGCTGATAGGCCGGAACGAGCACAGAAAGTGATCGTCTACATTTGAACCTATACATGAATCCAGGGACGCCATGCCAGATCGAACATTGATGATTGTCAAACCAGATGCAGTTTCACAGAACCACATCGGAAACATTCTGAAGCACGTTGAGGCTGAAGGATTCAGGATTGTCGAACTTAAAATGCTGACCCTGACCAACCAGCAGGCGGCAAATTTCTATGCGGTACATAAGGATCGCCCGTTTTATGGCGAACTGATGCAATTCATGACAAGCGGGCCTGTCGTTCCGCTCGTCCTGGAACGGGACAATGCGGTGGCCTTTCTCCGCGAGGCCGTCGGGTCCACAAACCCCGCGGATTCTGCAGAAGGAACCATCAGGAAGGCGTACGGTACAGATGTGCAGATGAACGCTGTTCACGCATCGGATTCGCCGGAAAATGCAGCTGTTGAAGTCTCTTTCTTCTTCGGAACATGAGGCTGAACCGTGATAATCGACCTGCGCGAACTGGAAGAAGGGTTTACAGATCTCGAATTCGATGAATCGCCTGAAGAACTGCACATTGAAGACGAGAGCTTTGATTTTTCGGGACCTGTTAATACACGGCTTTCTTTTTACAGTCTGGGCGAATCCCTTTCTGTGAAGGGTCACTCGCAGGCACGGGTGGCGATGGACTGCGTTCGGTGCCTGGAACGTACAGAGATTTCGCTCGAGACCCGATTCAAGTTCGTATTTCAGAAAGACCGGCCGAAAAACGTCTCTGATGGTGATGACGATTCCTTGATCTGGCTGGACGCCAAAGGGGAAAAAATCGATCTTGGTGAGGAGATCAAGGACTACGTACTACTTGAAATTCCACAGAATCCCGTCTGCTCGGACACGTGTGCCGGATTGTGTCCCACCTGTGGCGAAAATCTGAATACAACTATATGTTCCTGCAAGGAAGAGTCCGTCGACCCGCGATGGGAAGCCCTGCGGGCGATAAAAGATTAACGATCGAGGAGAAAAGGATGGCACACCCTAAAAGAAGAAGCTCCAACTCACGTACAGGCAAGCGCCGTGCACACTGGAACCTCACCATACCGGGGGTTTCCGCGTGTCCTAATTGCGGGCAGCAGCGCAGACCACACCGCGTCTGTGCCAACTGCGGGTTCTACAATGGACGTGAGATTATTGAAGGCGAGGCACTTTAATTCGAGCCCTTGTTGTATCCTGGCCCTCGATCTGACTGAGATATGAAGAAATCCAACGCGGCGATTACAGGTGTTTCACACTATGTTCCGGAGAAGCGGCTGACCAATGCCGACCTCGAGAAAATAGTAGACACCTCCGAGGAGTGGATCCGGACACGCACGGGAATCCTCGAACGACGTATCCTGGATGATGGGCTTGGGCCATCATTCATGGCTACTCGAGCACTGGAAAAATTGTTGGATCAGAAAGATCTCGACCCGAAAGAGATCGACCTCATCATTGTCGCCACGGTCACACCCGACATGATGTACCCTGCCACGGCCTGTCTCGTTCAGAACAATATCGGGGCAGCCAATGCCTGGGGATTCGATCTCTCCGCGGCCTGCTGCGGGTTCCTCTACGCGCTCGTCACAGGCAGTCAGTTTGTGGAATCAGGAGCGCACAAGAAAGTCGTTGTAATCGGGGCAGACAAGATGAGCTCCGTTGTGGACTATACAGATCGATCCACCTGCGTCCTGTTCGGAGACGGCGCCGGGGCAGTGCTCCTGGAGCCCGCTGAAGATTCCGAAGGCATCCTGGATTTCATCCTCAAAGTGGATGGATCAGGTGGAGAGTACCTGTGCCAGCCCGCCGGCGGCAGCCTCCGACCGGCAAGTCACGAAACGGTGGATGCCAAACTGCATTACGTCAAGCAGGATGGCGCAAGAGTACTCAAGTTCGCCAGCAGCAGTATGGCCGCGGTATCTGCGGAACTACTTGAGAGAAATGGTCTCTCGGGGGAGGACATCGCCCTTCTTGTTCCCCATCAGGCCAACAAACGAATTATCGATGCCACGGTCCGAAGAATGAAACTCCCGACTGACCGGGTAATCATCAATATCGATCGCTTTGCCAACACCACCTCTGGCACCATCCCAATAGCCCTTGATGAAGCAGTCGAACAAGAGCGAATCAAAACGGGCGATTATGTCGTCCTGGCAAGTGCGGGTGCCGGGTATACATGGGGATCCGCCCTGTTGAAGTGGGTTTGATTCGCCGCTTCGAACTTTCGATGGATCATGTCGGGTTTCCTTCCCCCCTTTCTTCTTGAGTTTTCATCTTCCTTTACTATGTCTCTAGTATTCATATTTCCAGGCCAGGCCTCCCAGTATGTTGGTATGGGAAGTGATCTGTACGAGTCTTCAACACTCGCCCGAGAGGTCTTTGATCTTGCAGAAGAAATCTCCGGCGCGGGTCTTAAAACCGCTTGTTTCGAAGGCCCTGACGAGGCACTGAAACAGACGATCGTTACCCAGCCCGCAGTTTTTGCGCACAGCGTGGCATCCTTTCTTATAGTTAAAGAAATGGGAATAGCGCCGGAATTTGTAGCTGGTCACAGTGTCGGAGAATTGGCTGCCCTGGTTGCTTCCGGGGTCTTGTCGATCGAAGACGGGTTGCGCCTGGTCAGTGTCAGAGCGTCTGCCATGCACGAAGCAGGACAGCAGCGACGAGGCACAATGGCGGCCATCCTCGGACTGGACCCGGACGCCGTATCGCTTTCCTGTGAAGCAGGGCGGAAGGCCGGTGTTGTGGTACCGGCAAATTATAACTGTCCGGGCCAGATCGTGATCTCCGGTGATGTTGAAGCAGTTCAGAAAGCAATGCAGGCCGCACGGGAAATAGGGGCGAAGCGCGCCATCGAACTTCAGGTAAGCGGTGCATTCCACTCAGAACTGATGAAACCGGCGCAGGCTGCACTTGCAGACGCAATAGAGGATATCGTGTTTTCCGCTCCCGATGTGCCTGTTGTCCCGAATGTTACGGCAGAACCCTGCCTGGATCCGGTGGAGCTCAAGTCGCTTCTGATCGATCAGATCATCTCCCCGGTGAAATGGTCGGACTCGATGACAAAATTGGCAGGCATGGGCATGCAGCGTGCCTTTGAGGTGGGCCCGGGCAATACCCTAAAAACACTGATGCGTCGAATCGACAAGACCATAAATGTGTCTTCTGCGGGAACACTTGCAGATCTGGAAGATCTTTCAATATGAAACGCCTGCAGGGCAAAACCGCGATCGTAACAGGTGGCTCCCGCGGAATAGGCAAGGCCGTTGCGTTGCGGCTGGCGGAAGAAGGTGCAGATGTGGCGGTTTGCGCCAGCCGAACCCTCGACGCTGCTGCGGTCCTTGCCACACAGATCGAAGAATTGGGCAGCCGGGCCATGGCCGTTAAGGCCGACGTTTCACATTCTGAAGAGGTGGACCAACTCCTTGAATCCGTGATGGAAGCCTGGGGCAAAGTGGACATCCTCGTAAACAATGCGGGAATTACACGCGACGGGCTGCTGCTGCGAATGAAAGAGGAGGACTGGGACGCCGTGCTGGACGTAAACCTCAAGGGCGCATTTCTCTGTACCAAGGCAGTGGCTCGGCACATGATGAAGGCCAGGTCCGGCCGCATAGTGAATA
This sequence comes from Latescibacteria bacterium UBA2968, assembly GCA_963694355.1. Lineage (GTDB taxonomy): Bacteria > Latescibacterota > UBA2968 > UBA2968. Next base: position 8,631 of record CAVOEZ010000093.1, read on the forward strand.
TCTCCTCTGTCACAGGCATCATGGGAAATGCGGGTCAGGCGAATTATGCCTCATCGAAAGCCGGTCTGATCGGGTTTACCAAATCGGTGGCAAAAGAACTGGGTGCAAGGGGCATAACCTCCAATGTGGTTGCCCCGGGGTTCATCCCGACCGACATGACGAATGAATTATCCGCTGACGTGCAGGAAGCACTGAAGAAACAGATACCCCTTGGAAAAATGGGGACAACCGAAGATATTGCCGCTGCGGTGGCATTTCTGGTTTCAAACGATGCCGCCTATATCACGGGGCAGGTCCTGGTCGTAGACGGTGGTATGGTGATGTAGAATTTTCGTAACCTTCGAGGTGTGTAAATCACGAACCGCTCATATTGGAGGAGGCCCACATGGCTGAAGATATTCAGCAGAAAGTAATCGACCTCATTGTAGATCAGCTCGGAGTAGATGCCGACAGTGTAACGCCCGACGCGCACTTCATCGATGATCTCGGCGCAGATTCACTGGATACTGTTGAACTGGTAATGGCATTTGAAGAAGAATTCGATATTGAAATTCCTGACGAAGATGCAGAGAAACTGGAAACGGTTAGTGACGCCTCGGGTTATCTCTCGAAGCGCTTGAGCGAATAGGGCTGAACTTCTTCGTCCGTTAGAGGCATAAGTTGCGGGTCGTCGACCCGTGGCGTGCTGCGTTTGGAAAGGAAGGCAACCGTGGACGGCAAACGCCGAGTCGTGATAACCGGATTGGGTACACTTGCCCCTAACGGATTATCCACTCAAAAATACTGGTCGGCCCTGCTGAACGGCGAAAGCGGTGTAGGTTACATAGCTAAATTCGACACCTCCGAATTCAGAGTGCAAATCGGTGCCGAACTCAAGGGTTTCGATGCCGTGGACTTTGGTGTCGATCGGAAAGTTGCCCGTAGAAATGACCTGGTCACTCAGTATGCGATTTGTAGTGCCCTAATGGCCGTGGAGGATGCAGGATTGGCCGTGCCTGTCGAGAATCCTGAACGTGTTGGGGTAATCTATGGGTCTGGGATTGGTGGAATTGGGACGTTTGAAGAACAACACCGCAATTTGGTGGAAAAGGGCCCACGCAGGATCAGCCCGTTTTTTATTCCCATGATG
>CAVOEZ010000094.1:0-9743 GCA_963694355.1 Latescibacteria bacterium UBA2968
ACACGGCATTACAAGCAGGGCAGAAACTCCCTGAGATGGGACTGGCTCAAGGGCGAAGGCCTGGTTGTCAGGCACGGGATCGGGGATGTGTCGAGGACCGGTGGATTTGGCTCGAAGGCCGGATTCTCCTTGTGGCTGTATATGGAAGCGCCCTCACCGGATGCCCTGGTCTTCGAGTTTCGGGAAGGAGAGACGGTCACGGGTTTCTTCCGATTCCCGCTTTCATTTACCGGCTGGCGGCAGGCCCGTCCTCACTATAGCAAATTTCCACACGGGAATCCCACGTCCAGCGTGGACAACATCCGTATCTCGGCCATCGACGAATCTGCTTCCGGAACCGTATTTCTAGATTTCCTGAAGTATAACACGCTTACATACAGCAACAATTCGATAGACCCTGAAAAGGAGTCCCTGTGGCGCTCACCTGAGCCGGACGAAACGCGCTTTCCCAAGCCTGATCGTGTAACCCAGGCCGAATTGGCGGGCATTCGAACGCTGCTGGGTCCGGCTGAAGGAAATGGTGTTGGGCAAACGCAGGTGGAGGCGATCTGTGAGCGGGTCGTGGCGCTTGGTATCGAGCGAGACACGCAAGGTGTGCGTGGCCCCGGAATAGACGCATACTATCAGTTTCACCCTTCGGCCAAAGAGCAGGCGGCACTGGGCAGCGGATACTGGTCGGACGAGAATGGCCCCGGGTGGATGGGCTTGCAGTCCCCCGGAGCAATGGCCTCGCTTGCCCTGGAAGTCGCGAGTGCCTATCGGCAAAGTAACAACGGGGAACAACGAGTTCAACTGTCCGAGTCTTTTCTTTTGATTGCAGACCATTTGCACGATCAGGCGCTCCAGGCGGGATCCGGGTTCAAGTGGAACTGGTGGGTGGGCGGCTCGTGGGCCGAGGCTCTTTTTCTGATGCGTGATTTGCTTGCCGAGAAGGATCGCCTGAAATGTCATCTCGATTTCCAGATGTATACCTATGGGGGAGAGGTGATTTTTAAGGCGGGTGAGGTCCTATCCCATATGGATTTCTACCACCTCACCGTACCCTGTCTCTTCCGCAACTGCCTGATGCAAGTCGAACCGGTCGAGCAGGTCCGCTGGCTGAACGCGTTCCAGGAGATGCTGCAGAAGTCCATCCTGCAGCCCAAGAGTGCATTGAAAATCGATGGATCGGCATATCATCACAGTGGGCACTATCACTCCTACGCACAAAATGCGTTCGGTACTTTGCCGCCGTTGTTCTTCAGGTTGAACAACACACCCTGGCGTTTGAGCGCAGAGGTGCACGAACGCGTGCGCCGAGCTGTGCTGGCGCAACGCATCTACTGCAATCGGCTCGACCTGCCGCTTCCACTGTCCGGACGCTCGCCGTTCCGATCCGGCTATGGCGTTATTCATCCCCGAACCCTGGATGGTCTCGAGGTACTGGCGCGGTGCGGCTTACCTGATGGGACTCAGGATATCGACGCGGAGGTGGCTGCAGCGTATCTGCGTCTGGAACCGGAATCGGCTAAAGGTGATTCTTTCAGGACCGCGGGCATCTCTCCGGAGCCGGAACCAAACGGAACCTTCGTGATGCCCTACGCCGGATTGTTGTGTCACCGGAGATCAGATTGGCTGGCAACCGTTCACGGGCAGAGTAAGTACATCTGGGGAACCGAGAGACAGGATCACCACAACCGATACGGGCTGTTCCAGGGCCTGGGACATCTCGAGATTCTCGCGGGTGGAACACCGGTAACCGCGGTGGCAAGCGGGCGCCAGGGTGACGGTTGGGATTGGCGCCGATACGAGGGCACGACCGTTCCGCAGGTGACTCTGGAAATGCTGGAGGAGGGTGGACGAGGCGTTGGCCGAAGCTACTCCAGTGAGACATTTCTGGGCGGGCTTTCTTTTCAGGGTCAGCAGGGTCTGTTCTCTATGGTCGTCAGTCAGCAGATGCCGGGAGAGAAGACGCTTCAGGGACGAAAGAGCTGGTTCTTCAATGATGACCAGATCTTGTGTCTGGGTTCTGACATTTCCTGCGATGAACCAGATTATTCCTGCCAGACCACATTATGCCAGAAGGCGTTGGAGAAGCACGCAAGCGGCGAGTTTCCGAAGACGATTATAGATGACGAGGACTTCACAGCATTTCCCGAAGAGAGACCGCTGAGCGCTTCAGATGGACACTGGTTCCTCGATGTTCAGGAAACGGGGTACTACGTTCCCGCCGGACAGGTTTTGACAGTGGCCAGGATTCATCAAGAGAGCAGAGAGTCATGGGACGAAGGCGATACAGAGGGGGACTTTCTGACCGCCTGGCTCGATCACGGAAGGGACCCAGGCGACGCGCGCTATGAATACCTGATGGTGGTCAGGGCAGACGCTGATCGAATGAGCGAATGTGCGGCCAGGCCACGTTATCGTGTGATCCGATGTGATCGCGAAGCTCACATCGTGCGATTCGGCGGCAGATGGGGCTACGTGTTCTTCGCGCCGCAGGAGGTGGATCCGTTTCCTGGAGATACGGTATCTGTTCCGATCAAAGCCGTAGACAGGCCGTGCCTCATTATGACAGATGAGGTTCAAAGTGGTCGGTTGAGCCTGAGTTTGTCCGATCCTGATCTGAATCTGGAGGATGAGGTGAATATCCCACGAAAGCTGCGTCTTACACTGAATGGGACCTGGGGACTCGTCGAGGTGCAGGGCAGGGTGGGTGAGCGAGATCTGCCTGACGTAGTCGAGGACGTGAAAATTCAGCCCGGGGGAGCAGGGGAGACGGTTGTGGAGATCCTCTGCCGGCACGGTGCGAGTTATGACCTGAGTCTGATGGCGAGTTGACAGTGGCGTGATTCAAGGAGCGGACTGGTTTTGAGGCGGACCGCATAATTCAGCCAGTTGTTGGCAGAGCATACGCCGCAAGCTGAAATGTGAACACCTCAATCGTGTTGGACGTTGCTGAGAGACTTCGTAAATCCAATTCACCAGGAAAAATTTCCAATAACACCAAGAAATCGCCTCATTTCAGCGGGCATAGACAGATAAACAACCCGGGCTCAGGTAAACCAGAAAACGCTTGCCGAGAGCGATATCCGCTCCAATTCCAACGCAACACCCGTGCGAAAACTTTGCGCGGGCGTTACTCGTTTACCTGGAATCTACAAGAATTTTCGCATTGTTCTTGCAATTTAGGAATCAAATTACTAAATTAAAGGAGTCTGGCTGTTTTCCTTCCACCTGAAGAGGATACAAATGATTCCACGATCGTTGAGCGACTATCTCCTCGCGCAGGCCAGGGGTTTTCCGGTTCTTTCTTTAACCGGACCCAGGCAGTCCGGGAAGACCACGCTGGTGAGGTCTCTATTCCCTGACCATACCTATATGAATCTGGAGAATCTGGACGAAAGAGCAGCAGCCGAGGAGGATCCGGTCAGGTTCCTTCGGACCCACGCGCAATCCGGCGTCATTATAGATGAGGTGCAGCGCGTACCGGCGCTCTTCTCCTATTTGCAGGGTATTGTGGACGAGTCGGGACAGATGGGAAAGTTCGTGTTGACCGGCTCGCAGAACTTTCTCCTTCTGGATAAGATCTCACAGTCGCTGGCTGGTCGTGTAGCAATTTGCCATTTGCTTCCATTCGGGATCGGGGAGCTCAAATCGGTCGGTTTGTTGCCAAATTCTCTTGATGAGGCACTCTTTGCGGGCGGCTATCCTGTTTTACACGACCGGGGCCTTTCCCCCAGAGACTATTTTCCATCCTACATACAGACCTATGTTGAGCGTGACGTCCGCAGTATTACAAATGTGGTTAATCTGAGTACTTTTCAGAGGTTTATACGCCTATGTGCTGCGAGAACCGGGCAGTTGTTGAATTTGTCGAGTATCGGTCAGGAAGTTGGCGTGAACTACAAAACCGTTCAGTCCTGGATTTCTATTCTGGAGGCGAGCTTCATTGCTTTTGCTTTGTCGCCGCATCACGGCAATTACAACAAGCGGGTGGTCAAGCAACCCAAACTCTATTTTTATGACTCGGGACTGCTTTGCGCATTGCTTGATATTCATTCAGCAGACCAAATCGCCAATCACTATCTCAGAGGACATATCTTCGAGTCCTTTGTCATTTCAGAGTATGTCAAGAGCAGGTTTCATGCTGGTCTCCGATCCAATGCGTTCTTTTGGAGGGACAGTTCCGGCCACGAGGTCGATCTGTTGATTGAGGATGGTATGGCCAGTCTGGCGATTGAAATCAAATCTGGTGAGACATTGCAGGAAGATTTTTTTCGCGGATTGCGATATTTTCGCAAACTGTCATCGCTACCGGAAGATGCGATGTACCTCATTTACGGAGGAGACAGGAGTCTGCCGAGAAGAGACGCGCAGGCGCTGGCCTGGAGAGACCTGCCTGATCTCCAAGCGAAGATGTAACGGTTTAGATGGTGCTGAGAAAGTGTGGGGTGTGTTCAAATTTTAAATGTAGATAGTCCCAGCCGTTCATACTGAAGGATGGATGGTATTAAAAGACGGGCCGATCAGCTACGATCGGCCCTTTTCTATTTTCAAAATTCGCTGTAATTACAGTTCAAGGAGAAAGATGGTGAATGACAGCAGGCCGGTAGCGAGTGCGACAAGCCCCCAGCGTCTTGCGCTTTTGAGATGCCACCACATGTAAATTCCGGTAGCCGCCAACAGCAGGAATCCAATTGCGACCAGATCAACCACGATTCCCCAAATGTAGTTGAGAACCGTTCCGTGGGCGAATCCACCCCTGCTGTGCAGACCTGTTAGAAAGTGCCGCCAGCGAAATTGCTTGTCCTGAATCTTGATCTTGTGTCCATCGATATCATAGACGAGTCTGGTGAAATTCCAGAAGTCGCTGGCGTAGACTGTCAGTCGCTTTCTCCTCAGCGAGTATGCACCGTAGGTACTCTGGATCTCGATACCAAAATCATCCAGGATCAATTTGCCGAGGCTGCGCATCTCATCGCGTGAAAGACCGTTGGGTACAGGTCTCTCGTAAGGGTGTTCCGATCGCGTGGTCCACAGGGATGGATCATCACCATAGAGCCGATCCTGGGGATCCGGGCGTGTGATGGGAATTGCCGATATTCCGTACATCAGAACCCAGGGCAGGAGCGTCAAGGCCAGATAAATGTGAAGCCGACGAATGGTGTGGCTGAGGTTCATTGTGATACTACCCAACTATGGAATTCGAGTGGTTTCACGATGCAGGTGGACGCTGGAGGATTAGAACTTAAACCTATCCGATGTCGGCAGTAGCCAAAAGGCAGCCAGAAGACCTGAAAGGATGGCCTTCAACTCTCGGTCCCCTCCACGATACGGGCGAGGTCTTCGGAGCTGAACGGTTTGGTGAGGAAGTCGTTCATACCGGCTTCCTCACACCGTTCACGTTCTTCTTCGAGGGCGTGTGCGGTGAGTGCAACCACTTTCAGATCCTTCAATGATTCGATTTTCCGGATTCGGCGTGTGGCCTCGACCCCTCCCATCTCAGGCATTTCGAGGTCCATCAGAACGAGGTCGTAGGAGATTTCCTGAACGCGGGCGACTGCCTCGATTCCATTCTCAACGACATCCACCTTGTGCCCTCTTTTCTCCAGCATTGTCTTAGCGATCTTCTGATTCACTTTGTTGTCTTCCGCAAGCAGGATCCGCAGTTTTCGCCTTGCCGCCTCGAGCGTCCCCCGAGTTACCATCCGCCGCTCCATCCCCTCGGATGGGCTTCTGAGATCAAGCAGTGCTCGTACCGCCACCAACAGGTCAGCACGTGTGATCGGCTTGTGGAGGTATGCCTTAATGCCAAGTTCACGCGCCCGGGCCGCATCCCCGCTCGCGGATCCCGAGGTCAGCAGCAACAGGCGCGTGTCACCCAGCGACGGGCGGTCCCGGACCTGTTCCGAAAACCAGAAGCCATCGTGAACCGGCATGTGGCCGTCGACAATGACGGCCTCGAAAGGCGTTTTGTTATCCACTGCCACGAGCAATGCGGCCAAGCCCTTTGCGGCGGTTTCCTCTTCCCGAACTTCGACTCCGGCTTCCTCCAGAGGGATCCGGGATATTCTCCTGGCAATCGGGTTGTCATCGACGATGAGGATTTTTCGGCCGGAGAGGGCAGCCGTTTGAGTGGATAGCGACCGGGGAGGTGCATCTGTGGGAACTTGCAGCCGCAATGTGAACCAGAACTTGCTGCCGACGCCTTCGTCACTCTGGATTCCAAGTGAGCCACCCATCCGTTCCACGAGGCTCTTGCAGATACTGAGCCCCAGGCCGGTTCCTCCGTATCTCCGGGTGACCGAGGTGTCGGCCTGGGCAAATTCCTCGAAGATCGCATCCTGCCTGTCGGTGGGAATTCCAACCCCTGTATCCTCGACAGAGATGGTAAGATTAACACCCTCAGACTGATGGTCGGCCGCGTCAACGGAGACGACCACGTCGCCGTCCTGAGTAAATTTGATCGCGTTGCTCAGGAGGTTCGTGACTATCTGACGGATTCGTCCGGGGTCTCCCATAACCCTGTCCGGCACTTCGCTGCCGATCTCCACGCCGATCTCATTACCCCGTGCCGCCGATGGAATGGACATGACATTTGCAGTTTCCGAAACGAGTTTCGCGGGATCGAACGGAATGGTTTCAAGCTCCAGTTGACCGGCTTCAATTTTCGAGAAATCCAGAATGTCATTCAGTATCTGGAGCAGAGATCTGGCGGAATCTGTGGCAATGGTTGCCGCTTCTAGCTGTTCAGAATTCAATTCTGAATCGGTCAGTAATTCAAGCATTCCCAGAACGCCATTCATCGGTGTCCTGATTTCGTGACTCATTCTGGCGAGAAATGCGCCCTTCGCCCGTGCCATTTCCTCCGCAGCAAGACTTTCGGATCGCAATATCGCGGCTTCGTGAAGGCGGTGCGTGCTGGCAGCCGATACTACGGTCATGATCAGGATGAGTACAGCCGAGAGGGCACTAAGGGCGATCGTGACATATCTCCCCGTACGGATCGTCTCAAAGGCCTCCTCCGTATCGACTTCCGTAGTGATCCCAAAACCCAACTCTTCGTCCCAGAGCCAGGCGCCCACCACGGGAACACCCCGGTAGTCCCTGTAGCCCGACACATTCGAAGCGGCCTCACCCTTCAGCACCGATTCCGCCATTAGCGTATACGGGAATTCTCCACTGGATCGACCACCGCCGGTCTCGATCAGGTTTACACCGGGATCACGTACTTCAATGTTGAGGATCGCGGATTCGTCTTTACCTATGATCCCAACGCTGCGGAGTTGATCATTGAAACGACTCGGGCTGATCATCAGTCCACTGTTGTCCAGCACGTAGGACTCTCCGGACTTGCCTATGCGCCCACGACGAAGAATCGCTCCGTAGTCGCGACCTGGATCCACACGGAAGGTCAGAACCGCGATGATTTCGTCGGATTTTCCCCGAACGGGTGCACCCACGAACATTGTGGCTCTGCCCTTGCGCAGGTTTCCAGATGCATCCGGGAGCGGGACATCGGAGGACAGGGGCGTGCTGATATCCGCGGTGCCCGCCCAGATCCGATTCAGGAGATCAGGGCTTCCAGAAAGCAGGTTTTCGACGCCGACATTGCTATCTCTGGAAGAGGCGAGATTGATATTCCCCTGCCCGATGACAAAGACCCTTCGTAACCACGGGCACCCAGAACACCTGACAGAAGATCGCGAAGACGCTGCTGGGCAGGTGTGGTCAGCAACGCTTCTCGATTGGGGGGCGTGTCACACAGCGCCTCGGTCAGGTCCACTACCAAATGGTTGGCCGCCCAGGTGTTCGCCGCATTGAGTTCCTGTCGCGACCAGGAACGGAGCGCCTGCTGAGTGGTTCTGAGAACTGTGGTGATCCCATTTTGCAAATGGGATCGTGCGCTATTGTCGACCCAGTTCAGAGCCATCCAGGTGGCCAGAGCCAGAACCAGTACGGCCAGAGGCGACCACAAATAGTGGTTATGTCTCGGCTCGATTTCAGGTGAAGGTCTTTTTACCTCGTCCAAGGAACGCTCGGTGAAATGGATGTGCGTGCACACTACATGAAATTCCGCTGTCCTTGCGGCAGTTCTCGCGATGGTTCTCAGTCCAGAATTTCGTTTACCAGTTCCGCAGGGCGAGCAATGACCGCCCGATCACCTCGAATACAAATGGGACGATTCATCACTTCCGGATGCTCGAGCAACAGCGTTACAAGCGCGTCGTCCGTGTTGTAGTCTTCGATGTTCAGTCCGAGATCCCCGAAGGGTCCTGGATGGATCAGATCTTTTGGTTGCCCGGAGAGCAGATCCAGAAATCGTCTCAGCTCGGGTTCGCCAGGCGGTGTTTTTAAATACTCGACAACGTCGAACTCGACGTTTTGAGTGCGCAGGATTTCCAGCGCACCGTTCGACTTTCCTCACCTCGGGTTGTGGTAGACTGTTACCTTTTCCATTTTGTTCCTCCTTTAGGGGTGAATTCTTTTCCAGACGATCCATCAGTTACGGAGCGATCGTCGCTTCAGCGGGTCAGTAGTTTCTCTACCGATGATACGGCATTTGATTAACGGGTCCAAGGTGTAACAATTTGTGCGCACTCAGCCAGAAATCGCCCGGCGGTACGATTGGTGATTTCGTCTGGATTGCTGAGGCATTCTGCGTATTTCCGTGAAGGTGGTGCGTTCGTGTTCACGAGCCCTGGTTACGCGCGTTTCTTCCCCAGGAGCTTCTCCTGGAACCACCCGGTAATCGCTTCGAGGCGTTCGATGCGATGCCGAGGTTTTCCGGACCTGGACAGTTCGTGCGATTCGCCTGGGAACCTTATGAATTCCGTGTCGACGCCCCGCCATTTGAGTGCTGTAAACAGCTGTTCTCCCTGCTCGATCGGGCATCGCCAATCTTCCTCAGAGTGGATGATCAGCAGGGGCGTTTCCATTTTGTCTACATAGGCCAGCGGTGATCGCTTCCAGTATTCGCCAAGGTCTTTCCAGGGAAGACCGCCAATCGCACCCTGGGAGAATCGCCATCCGATGTCCGATGTACCGAAGAAGCTCACCCAGTTGGAGATCGATCTTTGGGTACACGCGGCCTTGAAGCGCTGCGTGTGTCCAACGATCCAGTTGGTCATGAATCCGCCGTAGCTGCCCCCTGTGACGCCCATTTGATCGGGATCGATTGGCTGCGTTTTTAAGACGTGCGTCACGGCCTCCATCACGTCTTGGTAGTCGCGCTCGCCGTAGTGTTTCACTACTGCGCAAGACCAGTCTTCACCGTAACTCGAAGAGCCTCTGGGATTGATATAGTAAACCGCGAATCCCGTCGCATTGAGCCGGTGGAATTCGTGCATAAAGCCTTGACCATAAGCAGTTCTGGGGCCACCGTGAATTTGCAGAATGGTTGGATAGGCCTTGCGACGAGCACCGGGGGGAAACATGATCCAGCCCTCGACCTCGGTTCTGTCGCTCGCCCGGAAGGTGAATCGCTCAGGAGTTGCAAGGGTCAGGCGAGCAAGGAGCGATTTGTTGAAGTTTGTGATTCGCCTGGGTGGTTTGGAAGGCGATCTGACCCACACTTCGGCGAGCTCTGTCGGAGACATCTGTGTGAATGCGGCGGAGGTATGGTTCCCATCGCACGAGTAGGAATCTATGGTATGAGTTTCCGAGGCGAATTCGACTATCTCTCCCTTATCGACGTCGAGTGTGAGCACACGGTCCGATCCCTGGACTGAGCTTAAGAACGAGAGCGACTGGCCGTCGGG
>CAVOEZ010000095.1:0-9737 GCA_963694355.1 Latescibacteria bacterium UBA2968
GGAGTACTTCTTCCGGTCCTCGAATTGAAGCGGGTCTCCGGACTTGACCTCACTTGCGACTTCTTCAAACGTATCCTTGTCCAGCAGATGGTCGAGATACTCGCGATAATTTATTCTGAAATGGGCACCGCAATTTGGACAAATGCCATAATCCTGCTTCATCTGCTTCTGGTAAAGCGTCTGATGACAGCGTTCGCACTTGACCCACAGATTTTCAGGCATCCCTCTTCGGACAAAGGTTCGGATACCCGACTTTAGTTTGTCAAACCAATTCATCATTATTCCCTTTGGAATTGGGCAGAAACACCCTGTTCCACATCCTGACACCACCGTAACTGGGTCCATCTCCCACACTGATCTGTGCCTATCCTGTGAAACGAAAAATATACCTTCAAGCAAGAATCTACACAAGGAAATTAATACACATCAAGTAGTTATAAGAAATGAGTAAAGTTTTGGAGGGCTCCAGAACTCCTCGACAATTTTGCCAGACCGCCTCGTTTTCTCGCTCTCGTCGCAACCAGCATTTTCTTGATACAAGTTGACTCTTTTTTACAAATCTTATAGATTATTTAAGATATTTTCAAGAAATCTCATACTTTTCGTCCGGATCAAGATCGCTCGTTGCAGCCTTGTTGGGCATCTGCTCTAAAGAAACCATATTCACCAAGCGTTGCGTCGATCGTTCACCAAAATTGTCCGCCGACTGGAGTTCCTTGTGCTGATCGAAAGCCTGAAAGTGTTCTGCGATCTGGTTGAGACCCAAAGCTTTTCAAAAACTGCGGTCCTCAATTCAGTTACCCAGTCAGCCGTCAGTCAACAACTGAAGAGCATCGAGAAACGACACGCCCGCCAGTTGCTTGAACGTGAGAAACGAAAACTGACCCTCTCTGCCGAGGGTGAGATCTTTTATCGGTACGCCAGGGACATCGTCCGGCGTTTCGAAGAGATGCAGCATCGCATTCAGGCTCTGGGAGGTGTGGTTTCAGGAACGGTTCGGCTATCTGCTATTTACAGTGTGGGAATGCATGAACTGGCCCCCTACGTCCAGAAATACATCAAGTCTTACCCCCGAGTAAACCTCAGACTCGAATACGCGCAAGCGCTAAAAATATATGACGATGTCTCGAACGGCGAAATAGATTTAGGGATCGTTCCTTACCCCAAGGCTCAACGAAATGTGGAAGTGGTAGATTTTGCCGAAGACCGGATGGTATTGATCTGCCATCGTTCGAATCCACTGGCTGCTCTGGAGTCCATTGAACCATCTAAACTGACAGGACAGCCTCTAATTCTGTTCGCTCCTGAGACCCCCACACGGACGGCATTGGACCGGTTTTTCAGAAAGCACTCAGTACGCCCGACAGTTGTCATGGAACTGGATCACATCGCCACGCTGTTACACGCGGTAGAGGTCGATATTGGAATCTCGATCGTACCGGAATGCACCGTTGCACATCACCAGTCCAGGGATATTCTGAAAGTTATATCCTTCGAGGGAGAAGGCCTGAGCCGGCCACTGGGCATTCTGCACAGAAAGGGTCGCAGTTTTTCGATTGCGACCCAAAAACTCCTGGAGGTACTTACAAACGATGTTGCCGAGCCAGGAGACTTATCTCTCGGAAACCAAATCGAGGACGAAGCGTAACAAATAGACTTCCATCGCAGAGACACATACGCTTTTCGATCTGTTTGCATCACCCGCACCACTATTGATATTCGCCACACTCAGCCGGATCCACCCTGGCAGATTTTTGCCCGAGATTTTCATCTAACGGAGACGCTGGAATGAACATCCAGGCTAACCGGCTGATTACGCTCCTCTTATCCTTCCTGTTTATAATTACAAACGCGTCATCGGTTCGCGCTGTAGCCCCCGCTACTTTCACCATCTCAGCCGACCCCCCGCAGGCACATGCCGGTGAAACGATAACGATTTGGATTGATGTCGTTTTATCTGATGACTGGCACATATACTCCACAACCACCCCACCTGGCGGACCCTACCCAACCAAAATCTCACTCGAGAAGCAAAACGGATTTACACCATCCGACAGAGCTCTACAGCCCGAGCCGAAACGGGAACACGATCCGAATTTCGACATGGTGGTGGAATACTATGGCGAAAGAGTCAAATTCGGCCTGCAGGTATTGGTAGAGGATAGCGCCGCGCCCGGCACCCGTGACCTCGTCGGTACCATCACCTACATGCTCTGTAACGAGGTGTCGTGCCTTCCACCCACGCCTTACGAGTTTCAGGTTCGTGTTCAGTTGACAGAAGGTGCACCACGGGATCAATATGTCAGCGATGCCTCCATTAACAAGAACACACCGCCGGTGGTCTTTCATGGGCTGGGCAGCATCGCTGACGTGGATCAGGCAGTTTCAGAAGGTCTCATGTCTTTTCTCTATCTGGCGTTCACCATGGGATTTCTGGCACTACTCACACCGTGCGTCTTCCCTATGGTTCCCATCACCGTGTCTTTCTTTACCAAGCAGGAAAGTCAGAACCGGGGTGAGTCCCTAAAGAAATCACTGGTCTACTGTGGCGGCATCATCGTCACTTTCACCGGGCTCGGACTTTTACTGGCCGCGACTCTGGGCGCATCGGGAGCCGCCCTTTTCGCTGCCAATCCCTGGATCAATCTGTTCATTACCGGGCTTTTCGTAGCGTTCGCCCTCAGTCTTTTCGGCCTGTTTGAAATCCGAATTCCTTCCAGCCTGCTGACGCGCCTCAATAACGTCCAGGGAGCTGGATATGGCGCAATACTGGTGATGGGCTTTACCTTCACGCTCACTTCGTTCACATGCACGGCCCCATTCGTTGGAACGCTGTTGGTATTAACCTCGCAGGGCACCTGGGTCTGGCCAATTGTGGGGATGCTGGCTTTCTCGGCAGCATTTGCGCTTCCCTTCTTTTTCCTCGCCCTGTTCCCGCAAGGCCTGAGCGCATTGCCGAAGAGTGGTGGATGGCTCAATTCCGTTAAAGTGATCATGGGCTTTCTGGAACTGGCCGCAGCAATGAAATTCCTCAGTAATGCGGATTTGGTGTGGAACTGGGGCTTTATCTCCCGCGAGGTATTTCTTGCAGTCTGGATATCGATATTTGCCATCTGTACACTCTACCTGCTCGGAAAGATCCGACTGCCCAACGACTCACCGCTGGAAACCATTGGTTCTATGAGACTTATGACCAGTATGGGGTGTTTGGCATTCTCACTATATCTGGTTACCGGACTCTTCGGCTCGCCTCTGGGCGAACTCGATGCATTTTTCCCTCCATATGGAGCCCAGGGGAAAATTGCACAGATCAAGGGAGGTGATCCCCTGACCTGGCGAACCGATTATGAACGCTCCCTCGCAGAGGCAAAGGAGAAAGGACAACCTTTGTTCGTTGATTTTACCGGGTATGCCTGTACTAACTGCAGGTGGATGGAAGCCAATATTTTCCCGGAACCTGACGTCCGCAAACTGCTCGAGTCTATGGTGCGGGTCCAGCTGTATACCGACGGACAGGGAGAAATGTATGCCAGGAACCGGGAACTTCAGCAATCACGGTTTGGCACCGTAGCCCTCCCTTTCTACGCCATCCTATCTGCAGAAGGGGAAATCATCACACAGTTCCCCGGCCTGACACGGGACAAGCACCTGTTCATCAAATTCCTGAGACAAGGTCTGGGGCGGAACAACACCCGCCTTCCAACTCCTGAAACCTCCTCCTTCTTCTGATCTCCCATGCACCGGATTCCTTCCATGATCCTCGTCCTATCGTTACTGATCGCCTCTAGCCCCTTGCCAATTGGGGCAGAGTGGGACTGGTATGCCGGCGGTTTCTCTTCATTCAGCGCCCGAAACACTTCCAGTTCTATACCGGATCGCATTCAGGCAGCCGTCGATGGCGGGCTGGACTGGATCGTTCTCTCGAGTCCGTCCACAGAAGGGTATTTTCCGGGACTTCACGTGCTCCTTCAGGAACACGACCTGAACTTTCCCAGACTCACACCCATCCTGGCCACAAGGTGGGCCCCATCGGGGGCTTCACAGGATTCTCTCGTGATACTGGGTGTGGACCCAAGATCACCTGTTCCAAAGGGCAATGTATCACGGGTCTCAGGGTGGGTTGACACCCAGGGCGGTATCGGAATTTCCGGAAATCCCGCAGTACGTTCAGCACCCACCCGTTCGAACACAGGACTGATATTTGCGGGCCGTCAGGATACCTCATGGCACCGCGCATGCGAAATAGGGGCAGAATGGGACCACCTCCTCACGGCCGGTCATCGGGTTCTGTTGACGGGAGGGATCTATCGAGAGGATCGCCTCCAAAAGGTCTACGTCTGGTCCGAAGACAACCGCACCCAGAGCATTATTCGGGCGCTCCGAAAGGGGGCATCCTATGTTGCCGATGGAGCAAATATTCACATGGATTTCCGTGTCAACGGGAAATCCATGGGCCAGTCGGTTTCACTTGAGAAAGACGTCTACATCAGAATGGAAGCAGTTTCGAATATCGGAATAAGTCGTGTGCTGCTCGTATCGGATGGGGAAATCATCTGGGAAGTATCCCCGAATACGCCGGTTTGGGAGGAGCGATTCTTCCTCCCTATATCAAATCGGCGATATATAAGACCCGTTGTGGAATGTGAATCCGGCAAATACCGGGCAATCGGAAATCCAGTGTTCTTCCATGCAAACCCCGAGCTGCAAACGGGAATTGTACCTCTCCAGGATTCAAACAGATTGCTGCCTGAACCGATATATCCGGAAGTAGACGGCGCGCTGGAAGTCGTGGCAAATCTGACGCCGGGTGCCCAGCGACGCGTTTTGGCTGAGCTGCTGAGAGACGAAACGGTTAGACACAACGCGGTTCGCGTCCTCGAAATCCGGGAAGACCTGGTAGCCGATCACATGCTCAGGGAACTCACCAGCGATCCGGATCCGGAGGCCCGTCTTGGTTCTGCCTATGCACTGGTTGTCAGAAATCCGCCTGAATTGCCCGACCTGCTTCTGGGTTTGCTCCAGGACGATGATGAACGGATCAGGGAATACGCCGCCAGGATGCTTTCTCAATTTGCAGGTGGCATCAGGATGCGCCAGTTGGCGTCTGAAATCTGGACGACGGATCCGGCGGTAAAAACCTACCTCATCAGGGCTCTGAACCCGGAACTGCTGGATGCCTCCCTTACAGGAAAACTGATCAACCTGTGTCGCTCGTCCCATCCCGGTGTCGCGGCGGCAAGCGTCGACAAGCTGGTGGACATGGGAACACGGAGTTACCGAATCATAAAGGCCATGCTGGATTCTGCTCGCCAGGGAAATGCAAGCGCGCTCGAACCCGTCGAATTGATCGGCGATCGAAGGTCCGTAAACGCACTGGAAAAAATCTACAAGAACCACAAATCCGGAGAACTGAAGCGTCGCAGCTTTCTTGTTCTCTCGGCCATGGGTGCACCCTATCTCGACCGGAGGTCCGGTATTTGCAGGTTCGCGGAACATCCGATTCGAATAGATGGTATCATCGATTCCCTGGAGTGGGCTGATGCAGACCTCCTTGGTGGGTTCATTCAGGATCAGGATGCGAGCCCCCCGGCCGATCAGATTTCTGCCAGTTTCCTGCGAGATGACCATCACCTCTTCATGTTAGTCAAACTGGTTGACGGGACTGATTCAAAGCGTGTGGTTCACCTGAGAGATCCCTCGGATCAGACATTCGGTGAAGACGATCACATCGAATGGTCATTCCACAAATCTGGCTGGAAAAACGCCCTCAGGGTATTGAGCGTCAACATGGCAGGCATGACACGGAATCGAACCGGCACGAATTCGAACTGGAACCCACAGTGGAGGGCAGCAGTTTCACAGACCTTGAATGGATGGATCATTGAATGCAGTATCCCGCTAGAGGATCTGGAGATCATTGGGCTCGATCCAAAGCCACTCCGGATCAACCTGTCGCTGGTGAAAAATCAATCGAAAGCAAGAACCACCTGGTCAGTCACGTATGGCAGCCCCAAGAATCCCGACCGATTCGGGGATCTCAGCTTTGGGGCAGCCACCCGGCCGAGTACTGGCTCCAATGAATAATTCCTTTGAATTGCCATTGTTCCCCTTGAATCTGGTGCTACTGCCAAAACGCAGCATCCCCTTGCATATTTTCGAAGAACGCTACCAGGAAATGATCTCGTCCTGTATAGAGAACAAGACTGAATTCGGAATCGTGTCCGGCGAGGACAATAATTTCCAGGACATTGGTTGCTCTGCGTTTGTGGATTCGGTTGTGGACCGTTTTCCGGACGGACGAATGAACATCATCATAAGTGGCCAGCACCGGTTCAAGGTCATTGACAGACTTGACATCCATTCGTATATCAGCGCCGTCGTAGAAGAACTCCCAGACCAACCGGAAGCCACCGACCAGGACCTGGTCTCAAAGGTGCGCTCGCTTTACGAAGAAGCTATCAAACTGTCTCTGGGGTGGGCGGTGCCTCACAAAGAAGAAAATACAAAACCAGGAGACCTTTCCTACCTGGTAGCCGCAAGATTGAATCTGCCCCTGCCAGATCAACAGACGCTTCTGGAAATGAGATCGGCCGGATCCCGGTTGCGCAAGGTTGCCGGAATTCTCGAGAACGCTGTTACCGATGTCCGGGAGGTAAAACGACGGACGAGAAGCAATGGGCATCTGGCCTGAGCTCCAGAAACTCGCATAAATAGAAATGGCGTCCCTGTTTTCGGGACGCCATTTCTATTTCATACCACGATCGCCAGTTACTCTTTCATCAGCCCCTTGAAGAAACGGACATCTGTTCTTGCAAGATCGATGACCGTATCCACAGGCTCTCCGCTGTATTCACTGTGGAAGCTGATTGGACCGTCGAACTTCACCTGTTCCAGACCACGCTTAAGTGCCGCCCAATCGCCGAATCCTTCGCCCAAACGGACGGTTCGGGTTCTCCAACTGCTCTTGCCATTCTGAATCACTCTTTGTCGGACAAGATCTTTGAATGCCAGAACAGACAGATACTCCTTCACGATACTGAAGGCCATCTCGATAGGTTCGCCACATATCGACAGATGGCCGGGATCTGCAAAAATTCCAATGTGTTTTGGATCGAATCCCTTGACCACATTCATCGCAGCGCAGGAATTCAACCCCATCGACATGCCCGAATGGTTGTGAACGACGGTCTGAACGCCATGTTTGCTGGACAGTTTCTCAAACCCCTCGAGATGTCCTCTTACGACATCCACTTCGTGCCAGTAATCCTGATCCGGTGTCCAATGCCAGTAGCCCAGCTTGATATGGTTTACACCCGCCTCACCGCACGCGGCATACAGCCGGTCTGCGTAATCCAGATCAGGCTTTGTAAAATCTCCCGGTGTTGTAACAAGTGGAATACACAGGCCCTCGTCCGCAAACTGCCGGGCAGCTTGCGGTAGTGCCGTCGCTACATTCTCCGGATTTACAGGATACCCCGGGCGCACGCACAGATCTGCCCCTTCGACGCCAGCAGATTTCAAGGATGTGATGATTCCAGCAACGTCCAGTCCCTCCAGGTGCTTCGTAAACATAATGAACTTCATGTCATTCCTCCCCCGTACCCTGTTCAGATCTGTGACAGATAAATCTCATCGACAAGCTCCATTGTCTTTACTGCATCATCAAAATTCGTCTCCGGTTGCTTACCCGTCTGGACGCATTTGATGAAGTGGTCATTTACATCGTAAGCGCCAAACGCTCGAAAGTCCTCATCACTGCCGCAAAGGGCATATGGATCCAGGTCCTTTATCGGTTCCACCTTATTATCGGCGTATAACGCGCCACCTTCCTCAGGATCTCCGAAAACAGAGATACCCGGTGAATGGATCTCTACGGTGAACAGGCGCCTGCCCGTCATCCAATTGGTGAGCAGAACGCCGGAAGCACCGGAACTGAAGGTTACCAGGGCAAGATGCACATTGCAGTGTTCTGCATCCAGACGTCTTACATCACTTGCAACACTTTCCACCTCGCCTCCACACAGGTATCTGAGAGTATCGACTGCGTGAATTGCATCCGAAGTTAAAATATCAATTGCACCCCTGTAATAAGGTCCGGCACCCACCGCGTTCTTGTAAAATGTTGCCACGGCGCTGTGGACAGCCCCTCTCTTCTCGCATAACAATTTGCCTTGCCGAATGACGGGGGCGAATCTACGCTGAAAGGTTACACCGCTGAGCACCTTGTTTTTTTTGGCAAGGATCGCCAGCTGTCTGGTTTGCTCGGATGTCATCGCCGGTGGCTTTTCTACAAACAGATGACATCCCATTTCCATAACCGTAGCACATACATCATACATATGGTGCGGCGGCATGATCGCATAGACGGCATCAGGCTTCTCTTTCTCGATCATTTCAACGTAATTTCCGTAGCGCCCCTTGATGCCGAAGGCATCAGCTGCCTTGTTCATCCGCTCTTCGTTGAGTTCCGAGACCGCAACAACTTCTGCACTCTTGTTGGCTGCCAACGATGGGTAGTGCGCGCTTGTCGCACGTCCCCCAGCCCCGATAATGGCCACTTTAACTTTCTTGCTTCTGGATCGGGTTGTCCCCTTCTTGACCCGCTTTGCCATACACCACCCTCCCGGATACAAATCGCGAACATGCTATCGATAAACCGACTGAATCATTGCTCTCATATACCCAACTGCAAATGCTCTACCCGCCCAGAATGTGCTCTCCTGCTGAGGAAATCTGGGGGTGTGATCCATCATGAAGGGTCCCTCGAACCCGATCTCCTTGTATGTTTGCATCGCTTCATACATATCTTGATCGCCTTCGTCAAGGAACACCTCCTGGAATTTCTTCGGGGTTCCCCGGATATTTCTAAAATGGACATATACGATCTTGTTCCGTCCTCCGATATCTCTGATCGCTTCATGCACATTCACACCCATTTCGGCAACACAGCCCTGACAGAAAAGCATCCCGTTCGAGTCACTCTTGACCATATCGAATGTCCGGTGATATTGTTCGAGCGTGGAAACGATGCGCGCCGCTCCGCCCAGTGGTTCCGGAATCGGAGGATCATCCGGATGAAGCGCCATGCGCACCCCATTTTCTTCGGCTACGGGGATCACCTTTTCCAGAAAATACTGAAGGTTCTCCCACATCTTTTCTTCGGAAATCACCTTGTCCGGATGGTGAGGTGGATCTTTCATCAATTCGTCGTAATCGAATGTGCTGTATCTGGCTCCACCTCTACCGATGGGTACCGATTCGGTCCGAAAATTCCCAACCGGTTTGAAATTGTATCCCAGGGTGGGGATGCCCACTGTCCCCATATTTCTGAGCAACGTACACCAGGCATCAATCTTCTCATCTCTATCAGGTAGCGCCAACGATACTTCGTCCCAGCCTGTGGCTGCTACATTCATCAGCCTCAACCCGTGAGACTCCGTCAGTTTCTTCAGGTCTTTCCAGTAATCGGTAAGATCTTTCCCTTCCCGAATCCCTGGGGGCGCCGAGTTCACGGTCAGATAATCGACACCAATCGTCTTAAAAAAGCTCAGCGTATCGTCATTTATCTGATCGTGGGGCAACTGCTCTTGGATAAACATTTCAGATCTCCAGCAATGCGTGTGGATGACTTCTGCTCTGGATGCGCCTTTCTTGCACGAACCTTGAACCCCATTACCTGTAAACGACCTGTATGAGTGCCCTCATGTATCCAACGGCGAACGCCCTGCCTGCCCAGA
>CAVOEZ010000096.1:0-9659 GCA_963694355.1 Latescibacteria bacterium UBA2968
GGTGGATTTCTTGAAGCATCTGGTTCCCCAGGTCCGCTTCGGAATTGGCCACGGACAGATGCCGGAACGGCAACTCGAGAAGGTGATGATGGAGTTTATGGAGGGGAAGTACGATTGCCTGATTTCAACGATGATCATCGAATCCGGACTCGATATTCCCACGGTGAATACCCTGATCGTAAATCGTGCAGACCGGCTGGGGTTGGCTCAACTTTATCAGCTCAGAGGACGTGTGGGGCGATCGAACTTGCAGGCATACGCCTACCTGCTCATCCCGGCCTGGAAGGGTCTTTCGAAGACAGCTGTGCGACGCCTGAGGGCAATAGAGGAATATGCGGATCTGGGCTCCGGTTTCAATATCTCGATGCGTGATATGGAGATCAGAGGTACCGGAAACCTCCTGGGAGAACAGCAACATGGGCACATTGTAGCCATTGGCTATGATCTCTATTGCCGACTTCTGGATGAGGCCGTTGGACAAATCAAGGGTGAGGAAACGGACCCCGGGATCGAGCCGGACGTCCAGGTCTCGGTGTCTGCATTTATTTCTGAGGAATATATCCCCGATACGGATCTCAAGATGCAGTTCTACCAGCGTTTGGGAGAAAGTAAGCGCACGGTGGAAATCCTTGCCATAGAAGAAGAACTGGAAGACCGGTTCGGCAAGATGCCGGAGTCGACCGCGGCTCTTGTTGACACCATTCAGGTAAAGATCCTGGCACGACAGATAAAGATGAGCGCACTCCGGATTGGACAGACCATGATGATTACTTTTCCACCTGAACGGATGCTGACGCGTCCTGAAGTTGAGGAACTGGTCAAAAAGTCACCCCTTCCTCTGCAGTTTTATCTTGGAGATCAAGCCCGGATCGAGGTGGAACTGGATGGTAAAGGACCCGCGTCGAGACTTGCGTGCGCCAAAAATGTGTTGCAGAGCCTGGTGTGATAGGATATATTCCCGGATTATACGGAACCAATTGATCTTCTGTTGGTTAGCTATACATTGCCACCGGTGAAAACCACCTTGTCGCCGGCCGATTTCGGGGGTATTTTGCACATTAGCAATCGTCTGAAGTCCATCATGATTCCTGTTCATATCTTTCTGGCTCTCATGGGGTGCCAAAGCCCCCCGGAAGGAGATGTGGCTGCGCAGGTCGCGGATGTCAAGTTGACAGAAACGGACATCGATTCGCGACTTCCTCCACAATTGAGCGGGGAGAATGCTCCACAGGACCGCCGCAGGATCGTAGACCGATGGGTGGAGGAGGAACTCCTCTATCAGGAGGCACTTAACCGGAAGCTGGACCAGGACCCGGCCGTGAGCGGCCGAATATCGAGGGCCGTACGGGGTCTGGTGATCGCAGAGTTGCTGGAGCAGGTGTTCCGGGAGGACTCCGAAGTTTCAGACGAGGAGATCCAGGTCTACTACGAAGCGCAGCCAGAGGAGTTCATCCGTGATCAGGCTGAAGTTCGGGTCAGGCATATATTGGTAAAAACCAAAAGCGACCTGGATCGGGTTAGAAAACGGTTGAGAAATGGCGAATTGTTCGACCAGGTGGCTCGGGAAGAGTCGGTGGACGTTTCTGCGGCATCAGGAGGCGACCTGGGATATTTTACCAAAGATAGGGTAGATACCGCATTCTGGGAGGCCTGCCAGAAATCTAAACTCGGACGGCAGATTCGCACAGTGACGTCTCTGGGACGTCACATCATAGAAGTGCTGGATCGCAGGGAAGCAGGCGTGGCAAAGGAGTTAGAGGAGGTTTGGGGGGAAATTCGGCAGCGGATTCTGACGGAGCGCAGACAAGCCAAGCGTCTGGAATTGCTTGTGGAACTCAGAACCAGAATTCGCTGGACCGTGACGTCCGATGGACGACCCGGAAACTGATTCCGATGCGAAATTATACAGCAAACTATACCCAAGCGTGGAGAGGTAGATCGATGAGCAGAACAGGATTCAGAGTCGGTATGGCCCTTGCACTTCTGATGGTCGTCCTGGGAACTCAGGCGTGGTCGGAACCTCAGGAAGTGGACAAGATCGTTGCTGTAATTGATGATCAGATCGTTCTCTATTCGGACGTTATGGCTCAGGTGGGTCTTGCTGCCATGAGCCAGGGAATCAGCAAAACCGACCTGACAAAGTCCAAATTCGATGAGTTGTTCACGTCAATTCTTGAAAATATGATTCAGGAGAAGCTGCTTCTTGCAAAAGCGGAGGAAGACAGCATAGAGGTCGATAACGAAGCAATTGAAGATGCGATGCGGGAGCGTGTTCGCGGGTTGAAAACAGAACACGGCGAAGCGGAATTTGCGCGCATGCTGCAAGAAGGCGGCGCCACGGAACGGGACATAAGAGAACAGTTCCGCCAGGAGTTCAGGAAAGAATTCCTGCGGAGAAAAATGTTCGATCGGCTCAGCGAGCAAGTCGACGTGTCTTTCAGGGATCTGGAGGAATTCAAGAGCCGCTTTACAGATGGATTGCCACCCCTGCTGAGCATCAGTCATATCCTGATTCCCATTGAGCCGTCTGAAGATTTACAGAATCAAGCGAAGGCCCAGGCCGAGGAACTGCTCGAACGCCTCAGACAGGGTGAAGACTTCGCCATGTTGGCCAGGGAGCATTCCGGAGACACGGGCAGTGCATCTGCAGGTGGTGACCTGGGCTATTTCACGCGTGGCAGAATGGTTCCCGAATTCGAGGAGGCAGCATTTTCCTTGCGTCCCGGTGAAATCAGTGAACCGGTGAAATCGGATTTTGGATACCATATCATTCGCGTGGATGGCGTGCAGAGCGACAAGGTGAAAGCCCGGCATATTCTTATTTCTGTTCAGGCTAGCACTATGGATGTAAGCAATGCCTATTCGAAGGCGCTGGATCTTGCAAAACAAATCCAGAATGGCGACGATTTTGCGACTCTGGCAAAAGCGAATTCCTCGCACAAGGAAACGGCTGAGCAGGGCGGCCACTTGCCGGGACTGTATTCACCGGACAACCTGCCCCCGGCTTTTGCCGAGGCGATTCGGACGATGCGTCTGGGAGAGATTAGCCCTCCTGTGCAAACCGAGCACGGCTGGCATCTTGTAAGGGTAAATGACGATCGATCGGCATTGGAGGAGGTGGTCCAGCAGGAAAAATTGACCACCTTGTTCGATGAAGTACTCGAGAGAATGCGTACAAGATTGTATGTGGATATTCGTCAGTGGCGCAATAAAGATTGAGCAGTGATTGTGAGGAAGTTGCGATCTCTTCTCCCCCCGGCATAGTTGACACAGACTCGATACTTCGGTAAACGCGATGTCCGAAAAACAGAATGATCGGCCGAAGGGTGAGTCGATGCGGCTTGATCTCTATCTCAAGCGGTGCTGCATAACCAAGCAGCGTTCAGAAGCCAAGCGGGCGTGTGACAATGGAATTGTGGAGGTAGATGGTCATGCTGCCAGGGCGAGCCGTTTAGTAAGGACCGGGCAGCACGTAAGCATCGCTTTTCTGGATCGATATCTGGAGGTAGAGGTCGTTCGGATTCCCCTGCGAAATGTTTCAAAATCGGATGCCAAGACGTATTACGAGATTCTCCGCGACGAAACCCGGGAGATCACCGACTTCTGAATACGTGACGACATCCAGACCCAATTGTGATATCAGATCCGGCCTTCCAGGCTGGATTCTTTTTTTATTACAAAATGCAGGCAGGACGCTCATCCACGATGTATTGTCCTGATGAAGGACCCTGCGTCTGGACCGGTTTCGATCGAAAATCCGTTTGCAGTTTGCCGTTTTGTAGTGGCCGACCTATATTGGATTCACCATGTTCAAACGGAAACCCAAAATAGCTGACGTGCCTTCATACAGCAAACTTGCTGCTATATACGACCACGTGATGCGACACGTGGATTATGGGCACTGGACGGACTACATCGAAACCCTGTTTCAACGTCATCATGTGGTGCCCCCTTTGGTTCTGGATCTGGCCTGCGGTACGGGCAGCCTGGCGTTGGAACTGCGCAGACGAGCCTATGGTGTGACCGGGGCAGACGGCTGCGAAGAGATGGTGATCAAGGCACGGGAAAAGGCACAGAAGCTAGGCTATGAGATTACGTTTCACCACAGGAATCTTCTGGATCTGACAGGATTGGGTCGATATGATGGCGTACTCTGCCTGTATGACAGCATCAATTACTTGATGTCGCTCCAGGATGTGGGTCGGGCTATAGACCAGGTCCACACGGTGGTGGCACCCGGAGGAATTTTCATTTTCGATGTGTGTACCGAAACCAACTCCCTGAGATATTTCAGGGATATGACCGATCGGGACAAGGGAGACGGGTTTTCCTACGAACGCCGGAGTTATTACGACAACGGCATCCAGTACAACAAATTCAAAATCGAATTTTCAGATATTGGAGAGGTTGTTCAGGAGACGCACCAACAGCGGATTTACCCTTTGGCGGAAATTACCGAAATTCTCGAAAATTCGGCGTTCGAAGTCGAGGCTGCTTACGATGGATTCGGGATCAACCCCCCAACCGAACAATCGGATCGTGTGCATTTCGTCTTACGTGCATAATTCTGCCGAAGGATACCGAACAGATCATGGTTGAGCTGCGACACGTGAAAGTTCTCCAACAGGGGAGAACCATACTTTCGGATATCAACTTCGAAGTCGACCGGGGTGAATTCGTTTATCTGCTGGGACCTATGGGAGCGGGCAAGAGTACACTGCTCAGGCTGGTCCTCTTCGAAGAGCGGCCGGACGATGGTGTGGTGTTCGTAGGGGACTACGATTCGGGGTCTATCCGGGAAAAAGATATTCCGTTTCTCAGAAGACGTGTGGGTACCGTCTTCCAGGACTTCAGACTGCTCTCCGATCGTACAGTCTACGAGAACGTAGCCTTTGCACTCGAGGTGATCGGGATCTCCGGCAAGAAGGTTAAGCAGCGAACCCTGTCGCTGCTATCAGCAATGGATCTGATCCACAAGCGGGACGCTTTTCCAGAGCATCTCTCCGGGGGAGAGCAGCAATGTGTTGCGCTTGCACGTGCGCTTGCAAATGACCCATTCGTTCTTCTGGCAGACGAGCCTACAGCCAACCTGGATCGTGACACCGCCGATCTTGTGATGAAGATACTGGGCGATGCAAATGCCAGGGGAACCGCGATCATCATGGCCACACACGATAAATCCCTCGTCGAGCGGTTTCGCAGGCGAACCCTCAAGATCGAGGGAGGAAGGGTGGTTCAACCGAAGTGACTTTTTTACAAGCCCTTCGCGAGTCGTTTCGTGGACTTCGTAGAACCGGGACTGCAGGTGTGATGTCCGTTGTAGCCACCACTGCCGCTTTGCTTCTCCTGGGGTTTTTCATACAGATCGTAGCCGGTGGCTACGATCTTTCAGCTTCGGTAAAAGACCGTGTGGAAGTGGAAGTGTATCTTCATGATGGCTTGAGCCGCAGGGCGGCATTGAGAATAGCCCGTGAAATCGAAGAAATGCCAGCAGTAGCCGAGGCACGTTATATCGACAAAAATGCGGCCGCTCGAGAATTTCGGGAAATGTTCGGAAATGGATTCCTCGAGGCGGTTACCGGAAACCCACTTCCAGCATCTATTCGTGTTCGCCTCGAAAGTGAGGGCAATCTGACCGCACGGGCCCGAGAAGTGGCCAAGGCTTTATCCGGTCGGAAGGAAGTGGAAGGAGTGGATGCAGGAGAAGCCTGGCTGGAAGCCCTGGAGAGATTCCTGAGGATTGCATCTGGCGCAGGTGTGCTGCTTGGCAGTGTGCTTTGTTTGGCGTGTGGCTTTGCTGTAAGCAATGTCACGAAGTTGATGGTTTTAGGACAGCGTGAAGCCATACATGTGATGAGACTTGTGGGTGCTACGGGATGGTACATCCGCATGACGTTTCTGGCAGGTGGGTGTCTTGTTGGATGTGCAGGCGGAGTACTTGCCGGTACAATTCTGGCATTGGGCGCCGCGTGGTGGACGGCCTGGATACCTGAAATTAAACCACTCCCAACCGGGCAAACCGTTCCCTTGTTGGTCCTTCTCGGAGGATGTCTGGGTGTGCTGGGCAGCCTGTCCTCGCTCAACCGTGTGCTCAGGGCGGTAACTTTGAGATGATGTCGAGTATCCAAACACAGATTTTCACGTGGGTGGTATGCTGTGTCTTTTCAGCGGTTTGCCCCGGAAATGTCTTTGGGGACCTCGAGCAGGCTCTTGAAGCTGAGCGGGTGGCGCTGGACAGTTTAAAGACAAGATTGCTTCAGGATCAAGAGCAATTGGAAAGAACCGAATCCAGAAAACAGACTGTGGCCAGGGATCTCGAGCGCAAGGAACAGGACATTTCACAAACCAGAAGAGAGCTTCGTGAGATTAAACGACACGGAAATGAACTGTCCGGACGTCTGGGCAACACGCGTCAGGAACTCGAGAAGGTAGAATCGAGACTGAAGGACAGGGAGTCGGGCATGGCCCACAGACTCCGGGAGATGTATAAAAGAGGACGCAGGAATACACTCCAGATCCTTTTCGGGGCGGAGTCATTTCCTCACGCGGTGAAGCGGCTTCGCTATCTGGCAAGGATTGCCGAACAGGACCGGAAGGACTACAATGCAATCGCGTCGGACCGCCATAGCGTGGCGGGCGTTCTGCGATTGCAGAAGACGCAGTTTGATCATCAACGCACCCTTCTCAAGGCAAAGCGCACGTCGCAGGACAGGCTAAAGCGCAGCGCCGAAGACCGGGCCCGAGAACTGCAGAAACTTCAAAAAGACCGTAGTTCACGGCTGGTGGAGATCCGACGCATTGAAGTGGAGATGGAACGGTCCGAGGCGAGGATTACGGAGTATATAAAGGAGATTCAGAAGCGCCAATTCCTTGTGGAGCTGCCTCCATTCGATTTTGAGGGTCACCGAGAAAAATTGCCCAGACCTGTCGACGGAAAGTTGCTGGTCCGATTCGGACGGACGCAGGATCCAGAGCTGAAAACGTGGACATTCAACCGGGGTATCAACATTGGTGCCCCGGAGGGAACAGATATTCTGGGTGTGGCCCCGGCGGAGGTCGTCCTGGTGGACTGGTTTCCGGGCTACGGTCAGTTCGTACTGCTGCGGCATCCCGGCGGATACTATTCATTGTATGGACATCTGCTCTCTGTGCAGGTAAATCAGGGACAGCTCATAGCAGGCGGTGCTGTTCTGGGCCTCGCAGGAAGTACGGGCAGGTTGGACGGTGTGAGCCAGCTCCACTTCGAGATCATGAATGGAGAAGATCCACTGGATCCTCTCAAATGGCTTGCGTGGTAAGGAGGAAAATACGACTGCCCGTTTCTCCCTTGTGAAGGTAACCTGATGGTCCTTGTTGGCATCGACATAGGCGGCACGTTTACCGACCTCGTGTGTGCAGGAAATGGTGAAACCCGGACGGTAAAGGTGAACAGTACACCCGCGGATTTCAGTGAGGGGTTCTGCGAGGCGGTTCTGGCGTGCGGCATTTCCCCCGAGCGTATCGATGCTATTTTTCATGGTACAACGGTTGCCACAAACGCACTGATCGAGCGAAAGGGTGCACGGTGCGGACTGATCACGACAGACGGGTTCCGGGATTTGCTGGAGATGAGGCGCGGGAACCGCCGAAAGCCCTATGGAATAGAAAAGGCCTTCGTCCCACTGGTGCCGAGGGATATGAGGGCTGAAGTAGAGGAAAGATCCGGTCCTGACGGTGTCGTGGTTCCGGTGGATTTGGATGCCGTCCTGACGGAGGCCGAGAAGCTCTGGTCCGCCGGTGCTGAGGTGATCGTAGTGAGTTTTCTCCACGCGACTGTATCACCTGAAAATGAGCTTTCGGCGGTTAGCGAAATCAGATCTCGCTGGCCTGATCGGCATGTGTTTTCCGCGCGTGAGATTTGTGATGAACCCCTTGTATTCGAGCGCACGGCAACGGCTGTGGCGAGTGCCTATGTCACGCCGCTGATGAAGCGCTACCTGGACAAGCTCGTTTCAAGTCTGAAAACCGAATCGTGCGCTGCACCCTTGAGGATCGTAACCTCGGATGGCGGTTTGGTAAATGCGGATGACGCAGGAACGGCTGCTATCCGTACGGCGCTATCCGGTCCGGCGGCAGGTGTCTGGGGCGCGCAACGGTTGTGCGCCGAGTTGGGATACGACGCTTTCATTGCCTGCGATATGGGGGGAACCAGTTTCGATGCTTGTCTGGTGTCCGGTGGTATACCGGCACTGACCCGGAAACGGGAATTGGATTTCGGATTGCCAATCGCCATTCCCGCAATCGATATCGCTACTTTGGGTGCAGGTGGGGGTAGTATTGCCCGGTTGGACGGTGGTGGCAGGTTGGAGGTGGGTCCCGACGGCGTTGGGGCATCTCCGGGTCCTGCGTGTTACGGAAATCAAAGGCTCTACGCGTCGGTGCTGGACGCCGACCTCGTTCTGGGCAGGGTAGGATGCGAGTTGCGTTTGGCGGACAGGGAAAGAGCCCTCGATGAAAAGGCGGCTCGCCAAACCATTGCCGAACGCATTGGACGTGGTCTGGGAGTGGACACAGAAATCGCAGCGGCTGCCATTCTGGATACGGTGGAAGAAAATATGGCAGAATGTATCCGGCTCCTTGCACTGGAGAAACGGCTACCGCTGGACGACCTGGTTTTGGTAACCTATGGTGGTGCAGGCCCACTGCATGCGGCCGCCATAGCCGGTGACCTGGGGATTTCCGAGCTGCTTGTACCCTACAGGGCTGGCGTATTTTCCGCCTGGGGCGGATTGATGATGGATCGGCGCGAAGTACTGACTAAACGTCTGGACTGTCTTCTGGACGAAGACGGGGTTGAGAAGCTTAGAGATCTGGCGTTACAAAATGAATTTGGTACCCCTGCAGCAGTCTCAGACCAGAATACTCGCGTTGTTCACGAGATCGAGGTTTGTTATCGTGGACAGTCGTCCGGGATTGTAGTGACGTGTGATCTCTCCGAGCTTTGTGTGAGTGGACTTCGCAACAATTTCGAGAACCGATACCAGTCCTCGGGTACCCTGATTCCAGGGCATCCGCTCGTAATCAGATCTCTCCAATCGACCCTAATCAGCAAGCCCGATCACCTGGTTGATGGACTCCTTCCTCGCGACTGGAAGGGTGGCAATGGTGAAGCGATGGGCACTCGAGAGGTATGGTTCGAAGGCAGCTTCCATTGCACCAAGGTCTTCGATCGGGATGTGCTGGTGATCGAGGCAATATTACCGGGACCTGTGATCATCGAAGAGCCCGGCTCCACAACTGTGGTCCCTCCTGGTTTCGATGCGCGGATCGATCCCAGCGGAACTTTGCACATCAGCAACGTCCGGGCAGCCAGGGGAGAGCAAGGGTGAAAATCGAATCTCTCGATAAGATCACCTCCGGTCACGTCTGGTCTCGTGTGCAGGCTGCCGCAGACGAAATGGAGGCGACCCTTCGGCGGCAAGCCTTCAGTTCGGCGCTCGCCAAGGAGGGCGATTGTGCGGCTGTTGTATTTGGAGCGAATGGAACGGCCTGGACCCAGGGGAGTCGGAGCAATCCATTCCAGGCAGCCCTTCTGTCTGTCTGGACACGGGCCTGGCGAGGCTGGGAGCAGACTGCAGAGGAGGGCACGCTGTGGGTCAGCAATGATCCGTATGAGGGCG
>CAVOEZ010000097.1:0-9623 GCA_963694355.1 Latescibacteria bacterium UBA2968
CCTGGAGGTATAAGAATTTGCGAGTTTGGCAGCAAAAGACCCGTGACATTAGATGCGATTTGTGTGACGACCAGGGGACCGGCTCCGATGTTCTCCAGGGTAATGGACTCACTGGCGTTCCGGTTAACTTCGACGCTGCCAAAGTCCACCCGGGAGGCCAGCGTGCTCAGTTCGCCAGGCGGCACAAGGACCTCCACGGGATTTATACTCAGTTGGAACGCCTCTTTCTCGGGATCGTTACTAACAAATGTGAGAGTGCCCGAAAGCGTCCCGCCGGAGACGGGTGTGATCGAGAGGATGATCTCTTTGCTGCCCCCGGGCGCCACGAGGAAACTGGTGTCGTTGACGGTGATGGCCCGATTGTCGGATCGGATGGCAGTGACTTCCAGGTTGTTTCGTCCTTCGTTGATCACATTCAGAGCGACATTTCTAGTATCTCCCAGAACCATTTCACCACCAAAATCGATTTCGGAAAGGGAGGTGGCCAGAGACGCGACCCGAACGGTGAGGAGATCCTGGAGGAGCTGTGCACTCTGGGCGAGCGCCGAGGGTCTTGAACTGCTCAATCGCCTCACCGTGCCATTCTGGTCCACGATCATCATCGCATCGATTGATCCCCTGCCGCTCAGGCCAAAGTTCGTTCCGATTCCGGCCCGCTGGAGCAGTGGAAAGGTGACGCGTGTTATGGTTTTGAAAGAAGCCAGCTGAGAAGTGCTGCCGTTCCACAGGTCCAGACCCAGAACCTGGACCCCTTCACTCTGAAACGCCTGCCAAATTTCACGCTCTACGGACGGACCCGTCCCGATACAAACAATTCAATTGTAGCCCATGAAATACAGGACAAGGATCCTGCCTTCATAGTCTTTCTCGGTGTAAGTTTTGCCATCGAGATCCTGGAGAGAGAAGGCGGGTATCTGGGCTCCCACCTGAGCCCAGAGGGGGGGTGCCAGCAGTATCACGCAGGACACCAGCATTAACCGATAGATGATTTTCATCCACATTTCCTTTAACACACAGTGAAGTTTCCTGGCTCTGGCCGGAACGCAGAGCTACAGGACCGGCCGTCCAAAGGACTGCACAAATACAATAAAATCCGCAAAATCCACCCTGCCGTTGTTGCTCAAGTCATAGCGGGCATCGCTGGAATTGAAGGCCCTTACAAAGCCGATGAAATCGGTGAGGTTCACCTGGCCGTCGGTGTTGAAATCCGTTCTGGAATCTGCTGGAATCACGATCGTTGTTCCGACCACCGGCACAGAAAATGCCCCCTTTTCAGGATCATCACTGTTAAACGTGATCGTGCCGCTGAAGTTCCCTTCGGTATCTGGCGTCATCTTCAAGGTGAATTCTGCGGACTGCCCCGAGGGAATACTCAAGGACTGTGGATCGACACCAAGTCCTGAAAGATCTGTGGTGATCTCGCTGATCCGAAGCGGGCCTTCACCCACATTCTGGATGGTGACGGTTTGCGTTCTCGCACGCCTGATTTCGGTTTCGCCAAAGTCGATCTGACTGGATGCGATGCTGATGGCGCCAGGTAGAGATATTATGGTAATGTCTCGTATGGGGATCTGGAATGCGCCGGAGGCTTCGTCATTGCTGAGGATGTTAAGGGTTCCGGTCAGCGTACCACCAGTTACTGGACTCAGAGTGGCATTGATCTGCCCGGTTGACCCTGGCGCGAGCGTCAATTCTGTTGCACTGAAGGTCAAAACTCCGAGATCAGACTCGATTCCGGAAATGACCAGATCCGAATCGCCGTCATTTCTCAACTCGAGGGAGACGGTTCGGGTCTCGCCAGCCTGAAGCTCCGAGCCAAAATCGAGGGTGGAAATGTCTGTGGCGAGGATTGGCGCCGGCGGCTTCAACAAACTTGAAATGGCCTTTAACATCGCGGGTTCCTTAAAAACAGTGAATCCCCCGATGTGATTGATGACACCTTCCCGGTCCACCACCATTGCGACGTCTACAACAGGCTGTGTCGTAATTCCGAAATCGGTACCGGAACCCGCCATTTGAAGCAGAGGAAAAGTAACCTTCGTGATACTCTGGAAGGACTGAAGCTGCGCTGTACTCCCATTCCACATGTCCAGGCCCAGGACCTGAATATCATTCGCATCCCAGGCTTTCCAAACGGTCTGTTCTACGGTGGGCGCCTCTGCCACGCAAACAGGACAATTGTATCCTATAAAGAACAGGACGAGCACCTTGCCCTTGAAGTCTTCGGGTTTGTAAATCTTTCCGTCCAGCCCAGTTAATGAAAAGGAAGGGACCGCGTCCCCAACCCCCATTGTCCAGGACGCCGAAGTAGTTACAAGGCCAAGTATCACGGCGAAAAGAAATACACGTGCATACTTCATATGTCCTCCTGGAGCGTACTTAGAGTTGAATGTCAAAAGTTGGTCCGCAGTCGGACTTCCACCCCCTTGAAAGGCAACACCTGGTAACAGGTTCCAGAGGTGCAGGCAGTACCGCCGCGGCGACGTCCTGCAAACACAAGGGCGTCGTATTTCCCCGAAAAGGAGAAGCTGAGATTGATCGCCCACCAGGTCTTCGAGTCGGATTCGATTTGACCCAGGGTGGCGGGATCATCCGTCTCGAGGGGATCAGATGTGTGGTCCATCAAGACGCCCGCCCCGAAGCCTTTCGGGTGTCTCCACGAGAGTTGGCCATAGATGTCCGTGAAACCGGACGCGTCGAGGGTGCGCGTGCCGCGTTTCATCTGGAGGTCCAACCCCGTCGTAAACCCTTTGTCCGAAGTTTTTTCCAGGCCAATGCCACCTGATCGATGGTTCAGCAGGCCTTCCAGTTCATCCTTGCCCCAATCGAGGAAGGCTGACGCGGAGAACACGGGTATGAACCGTTCCAGCTCCAGGCCCAGATATTGTTCCTGGAATGTCGTACTGAATCCTGGCGCAAGCTGATTCACACCCTTGCTGCTGTTGGCTGTGATCGTCCCCAGGGAAGGCAGGGTGTAGGTGGCTTCCACCTGGTGTCCTTTTTCGCTGAGTGGGAGCAAGACGTGCGTGTTCCTGTTGAGGATCACAGCCGAGTGTTCACGTACAAGGGAAGGGGGATCGTTCACGACCAGGGACAGGTTATCATAATCCTTGTATTCCAGACTGAGACCCAGTCGATCCCCACCAATATTCCCTGAAAGGTAGAGGCCAT
Source organism: Latescibacteria bacterium UBA2968 (assembly GCA_963694355.1). GTDB lineage: Bacteria > Latescibacterota > UBA2968 > UBA2968. The sequence goes on from CAVOEZ010000097.1 coordinate 3,172, forward strand.
CGCCCTGCGTGGAGGCGTCTTCGAGTCGTGCATATTCGGCATAGACCGCACTGTATATCCCGCCGAGCCCGGCCTTCTGGGCAAATCGTGTGAGGTCCAACTCTCCATATGCCGACCACGTGTAGGTTGAATCGGGAGTGTCTGGGGTAAGCGTGACCACCGTACCGCCCAGTTTGGCGTTGGCCGAAGGGCGTATAGCGAGTTCACCTCCGGCCAGCCAACTGTTGCGCCGGCGGATGAGGGTGGGTGGATTGCCCGACTTCACGCCAGGCGGCACATCGCCGATGACCGGGCGACCGACAAGCGCTCGGGCCTCGATTCGATCCCCAGACCAGGAAATGGTTCCGCCTTCGAGGTCGCGGGAAGGCGCGTATCTTCGTCTGAAGGTCTGGCTCTCGAGGACGACTCCGGGAAGCTCGAATGCACGCAGGGTGAGCCCTCTTCCCAAAGAGGTATAGTAGTTTCCAACCACCACTTCAGCGCGCCCGGCCGACCATCTGAGATACTTCTGCGGGATCTCCAGCGTTCGATATTCGACCTGATCGAGAGGACTTCCCGGGATATCTGTGCGCCAGGTGGTGAAGACCTCCGCTCGAAGACCGATTTGAAGGGTCTTGTGCGTATAATCCGCATTCACCTGCTGGTAGAAGGTGGAGACCGATGTCTCGTCGGCTCCCGGCACGCGGCCCACCTGAAATTCAGTAAGTCCTGAAGTGGTAATCTGGGCAGAAACCTGAGAATCGAGCGCGAGAACAAGCAGGAGGATCAGACTAATTCTTGTCGACAGCATTTTCTTTTTCTTCAGGGGTGACATCAGGCAAAGCATCCAGGAGTTTTTCCAGGGCCACTTCCATTTTTGGATCATATCCAGCCTGTCTGAAGAGGACCTCTCCGTCCTGACCGATCAAAATTGTGGTTGGCAAGGCGCCGACCTGCATTCTGCGCATCACGCCCCCATCGGTATCCAGTGCAATTGGGAAGGAGATTTTTCTGGCACGCAGAAACGGTGGCACTTTCGTTTGACTGCGCGGACCGTCTTCATTCACCCCCAGAACCGTAAGGCCCCTGGATTCATATTTCTTGTGGAGTGCCTGCAGTTTGGGCATTGCCTTGACGCATGGTTTGCAATAGGTGGCCCAGAAATCGAGCAACACCGGTCCTCCCTCGAGCATATCGTGCAGATTCAATCGCTTCCCGTCCGGTGATCTCAGGTTGAAATCGGGGGCGGTAGCAGAAAACGCAGTGCCGATCCAAACGGTAGAGAGTACAAGTACCAGTGATCCTGCGGCAACACACCTCATAGTTTCCTCTTTCTTTAAATGGCGATTGAGCTGACCCGTCAGTTGGTAGAGCCAATTCCGTGCCCATTTCGGAAATTGGAAATTTAGTTATTGTAAAACCGCAGCTTGCGTCGAGATCCGGGTTTGAGACAAGTTCTCAGGCTGCACCCCAGGCGGGCAGATGGGTATCCGGATCTCACGCTGGCATCAGAGTGAAACCATACCCATTATGGATTGTCAATTCTCCTTGCCGCTCGGAATGGCCGGGCATATATTGCCTCAATCGTTCCCCTCACATTTCACCACAATTCGGTCGATCCGGAGGACAGACAGATGGTCAATATCGGCATTCTAGGTCTGGGTTTTATGGGCATGACCCATTACCGGGGCGGAAAAAAGCTGCGTGGAGGTAAAGTTACTGCCATTTGTACCAGAGACAGCAAGAAACTGAACGGGGACTGGCGGGGGCTAGGAGGCAATTTTGGAGATCCCGGCGGTATAGAGGATCTGTCCAAAATCAAGACCTTTTCGAATGTGGATGATCTGCTTTCAGACCCCGACATCGACATCCTAGATATTTGCCTGCCGTCCTCGATGCACAAGGAGATGACGCTCAGGGCACTTGACGCGGGCAAGCACGTTCTGCTTGAAAAACCCATTGCCCTGAACATCAGAGATGCAGATACGATGGTTCGCAGGGCCAAAAAAGCGGGCAAGTCGCTGATGGTCGCCCAGGTGCTTCCATTTTTCCCTGAGTTCGCGTATGTCCGAAAAGTGGTGGAGGAAGGCACGTATGGAAAAATGTTGGGCGCTCACCTGAAGCGCATCATTTCCATGCCGAACTGGTCTTCGGAATTCTCAAATATGGAACGAAGCGGCGGTCCAGGAATCGACCTCCACATACACGACACGCACTACATTCTGCTGCTCTGCGGGCTTCCGGACCAGGTGTATTCGACGGGTCGACTGGTGAACGGCAAGTATGTGGAGTATCTGTCTACCACCTACAAATATAAAGACCGGCCTGATCTTGCTATTACGTGTGCGTCCGGCGCAATCTCCAAGTCTGGAAGGGCTTTTGCCCACGGGTTCGAGGTCTATCTAGAAAAGGCCACGATCCTTTATGAATTCTCCATGCTGGGTGGCAAACCCGTGCTCTCCCAGCCGCTATCCGTTCTTACCGATGACGGGAAGGTTAAGCAGCCCAGGCTCGGCTCCGGAGATCCGGTGGTGGCGTTCACGCGGGAGATGCAGGCTGCCGTCAACGAGGTGGGCAAAGGGGAAGTATCCCGGGAGCTTTCGGGGGAAGTTGCGGCCGATGCGCTTCGCCTGTGCTTCAAGGAGGTCGCTTCGGTTCAGCAGGGGCGGGCGGTCAACACAAGGTGAGTTGGATGGGTATCAGAGATTTTCGGAAAGCCAGTTTAGCATTTCAGCACGCGCTTCGCTGTTGTTCAACAGGCTGGTTCCGTTGGCTGCACCCTGATACCCCGTTACACGCTTGGGATCGGCCGTTTGGCCCGCGAGGAATTCTGAAGAGGTATAAGTATACCCGTCCCCAAACGCAGCCATGAACAGAATGGATTTCGGGTTAAAATCGGGAATGCCCTCGCCAAGCAGCACAGGCTGGTCCTCCAGGGAAATCGGTGAGATGGAGACGGCGGTTTTCACCCCGGGGAACAGGCCTGAACTCACGTAGGCGATGTTGGCGCCGATATCGGCGCCGATCACAGCGATTCGGTCACCATCCACCTGGGGAATGGTCTTGAGCCAGGTGATCGCGCCCTCCACATCGAGCGGCATTTGATCGAGGTCTTCGACATCGAACTGGCTGATCGGAAAGTACTCCCCACCCTGGAATGTGCTCTGGCCGTGCCCCCGAATATCAAACGCGAGCACGTGATAGCCTGAGGTCACCAGGTCTGGAATGAATGGCAGCCACTGGAGATGATTTTCGCTGAACATATGGAGCAGGATCAGGGCAGGCCTGGGGGTGGCAGAGGCGCTCGAGGTGAACCAGGAGCCTGTGATCTGGAATCCATCGCTTGTGGAAAACAGGACCGGCTGAATATCCACAAACTCGGCCGATTCCGTTGCGTCGGTGGGTGCAGAGTCATCACTGCAACTCAAAGGCAACCCGAAAGCAATCAGGCACACCAGTATATCCCATCTCATCTGAGGAAGCCTTTCTCTACAAGCAGTTGTGATCCCGGCCGCGTTCTACAGGTAAGATAAGCAAATTCCAGTTACAATAACAATGCACCAAATGTGTCAGTGGCCAGTTGCTCTTGCGGATTCCCTTTGGAGGGTGTTCGCGAGCACCAGGGTGTTGCCCAGTTCTCTTGACGTATGGGGAACAGGTTCCGAAGGTTGAGTGTCAGGGTGCAACGGGCGAGCAGGCCCGTATTTTTAGCGTTTTCAACCAAAAGAGCTATATAGATATGGTAGATAGTTTACCAGATACCCCAGGCGCGACCGCCACCGAGGATTACGTGGATCGGCTGCTTTTCAGTCTGACCTCGCTGAGTGAGATCGGCAGTTTGCTGACCTCGGAAGGGAGCTTCAGAAAAGTGGCCGAGGCGGGTTTGAGAAGCACGATGGGGTCGGTTGCGGCCACATCCGGAGCGCTGCTTGTTTTTGAACCGTCAGAGCAGAAACTGCGGCTGCTGGCCTTCAGGGGTCTGGCGGATCCAACTGAAGTGGTGGACGTGGATTTGAACCTGCAGCAGTATCTGGTGGATGCAAAGGCTCCCATTCCACTAGAAGAAGCAACCCTTCAACAACCTGTGTTTCGCCAGGCTTCCACAGCCATTCAATCCTACCAGGCCGTGTTGTGGATTCCCCTGGTGGTCAACGAAGACCTGCTCGGTGTACTCAGTCTAGGTGAGGGATTCCAGCGGGAAGCTTATGGGGATGATGATCTGAAGCTGCTCAAGGTGCTCGGGCACCATTTCTCGGTCGGCCTTTTGAATCAGCGGCTGATGGCGGACGCGCAGGGCTCGAATTTCAAGCTCAACCGCAAGGTTGTAGAACTCGAGACCCTCTACGACGCCGTCCTCACCCTGAGTTCTTCGCTGGATGTAGAGGATGTGATCGAGGAAGTCCTTCTGCTGACAGTAGGCATTCTGGATGCACGCGGAGGTTGTCTGATCCTGAAAGATGAGCGGACCGGCAGATTTGCGCTTGCACACCAGGTGGGCCTGAGAGAGGACCAGTGCGCCGCGCTGGAGACCTCTCAGGTGCGGCGGAAAATGGGACGTATGATGCGCGCCAGCAACCCCGCGTTTCTGGATCCGGCAGAGATGCATCTGAAGGATCTGGAGCACGTTCTGGTGGCGCCCGTGGGAAAGGTCGGCCTCCTGGCGGTTGCAGACAAGGAGACACGGCAGGGCGTGCAACCTTTCACAGAGTCCGACGCGCATTTGCTTCAGCTTATGGCTCAGCAGGCCGGTGCTGCGCTGACCAATGCCAGACTCTACAAGAATATTCTGGAGGTCAAAAACTACAACCAGGACATCCTGTCCAGTATCGGCAGCGGTGTGATTTCAACTGATCTTAAGGGCAGGATGGTTCAGGTGAATCCATCCGTGTCTCGCATTTTCGGAGACGAAGAGTCTTTGCTGGGTAAATCCTGTGCCCGCTTTTTCTCGAGGTGCGGATGTCAGAGGCTGGCCGAAGCGGTGGCAGAGTCTCTCAAGGACGGGGAGGACCGCCAGATAGACGGTGAAACGGTAGAAGAGCGCGGGATCAATTTGAATGGCAGGATTACCGCCTTGCGGAATGATCGGGACGAAATCCAGGGTGTGGTCGTTGCCCTGGAGGACCTGACGCAGGAAATGAGAATGCAGCGGATGTTCAAACAGTACGCGAGCGATCAGGTGGTCGATCTCTTGCTATCGGAAGGGCGCGCGCCGTCGCTTGGTGGAGAAAGCCGTGATGTGACCATTCTTTTCGTGGACGTCCGGGCATCCACCGCGCTGCTGGGTCGTATTGGTGCAGAGGCGATGGGTGTTCTGCTCAACGACTGCTTCAGCCGCTTGAATGAAATCGTATTCCAGTTCAATGGCACACTCGATAAATACACCGGCGACGGTTTTATGGTTACGTTCGGTGCGCCCCTGTCTTTTGAAGATGACACAGAGCGCGCCGTCCGGACCGCACTGGCGATGCGAGAGGAGATGATCCGTTTCAACAAGGGACGAGGTGAGCCGATGCCTCTGGCTTTCGGAATTTCACGCGGAGAGGTGTTGGCAGGAAATATCGGGTCGATTCGCCGTATGGAATATACGGTGATCGGGGATGCGGTCGTGCTGGCGAGCCGGCTTTGCGATGGCGCCCGAGCCGGTCAGATCTGGGTTGGGGAGAATGTTTACGAAGAAGTCAAGGATGTGTTCCAGTTGGAGCCGCTGGGCCCCCAGCGATTCAAAGGTGTGGCATCGGTGAACGTATACGAGCTGGTTGGAACGGGGCAGGCGTCGGGGGGCGATGCGCAGACGAGAAAAAAATCCCGCACGGAAACCGAAAAAAAGAGTTTGCACGAGAAGGTGGATTTGATACTCCCGATGGTGCCGCAGATGGAACTTACCGCAACCAGTACAGTTGCCAGTTTGGCAGAATTTATGGGAATGGACTCGGTGAAGGTCGAAGAGATCAAGACAGCGGTTATCGAGGCCTGTATCAATGCCTTTGAGCACAGCCAGAGCAAAGAGCGACGGGTCTACTTGGCGCTCGATGTGACCGAGGAGGCTCTGGAGATTCAGGTGATCGACAAGGGGCAGGGGTTCAACCAGGAGGAGGCGGAAAAAAAGGTGGCTGAAAAACGAGCCCGGGGGGAGAAGAAGCGGGGCTGGGGTATGACGATCATACACGAGATGATGGATGAGGTTGATGTCCAGTCCGATGGGAACGGAACGGTATTGACGATGGTCAAGCGATTGTGATATATTGAGCACCAACAAAAGATGTACACAGGCGTCATCTGATCGAAACAATGAGGAGTAAGAAGATATGCAAGAGACCCTAGAGGTTCGCGTTCGACACGAAGGCAAAGTTGGGGTTTTGGAGTGCGAGGGTTATATCAACAATATGGGTGGGGAAAAGGTCGCCGAGGTGTGTTACGGCCTGATCGATGAGGGGATCAAACATTTCATATTGAATCTCGCAAAGGTGAGGATC
>CAVOEZ010000098.1:0-9605 GCA_963694355.1 Latescibacteria bacterium UBA2968
GGTGGATAGTCAGAAAGAACTCCACGCCAGAACGATTTCCGTGTCCACTTGCAATCGCAACCACGTGCACTACGACTTCCTCTGCAGCACCCTCAAGGTGCTCGAGAATGACAAGGCGATCGCCAGATCCGTCACATTTCGCATCGGGCCTGTGCCATTGTTCTGGCTCCCTTTCTATGTGTTTCCGCTCCAGCAGGGCCGGCGGTCCGGAATCCTTACACCAAGTCTGGGCAATAACAGCAGAGATGGTTTTGCGGTGAGCAATCTGGGCTACTACTGGGCGCCCAGCGAATACTGGGATGCCACGGTTAGTTCGGCGATCCGCGAACGAAATGGATTTCGGGTGGATAGTCAGTATCGCTACAGGGTGCAAAAACGGATCGACGGCAGCGCAGAATTCTCCTTTGAAAACGGGCACACCTCCACCGGCGGCACGCTTAGGTCGTGGAGACTGAACTTCCAGCACAGGCAAACGCTGAGCAGGTCTATGAACATCAGGGGGAGCGGCAACTTCACCAGCAGCGCCAGTTTCGATCAACGAAACTCGGACGATCTGTACCAGTTCCTCAACCGTCAGCTCAGATCGAGCTTTTCACTGGACAAACGCTGGTCTGAATCCAATCGGAGTCTCGATGCAGGCCTCAGCTATTACCGTGACCTCGAACGCAATCAGAATCGATTTCAGGGATTTCCGCGGCTATCCTTTCGGCAGGGGCGAAGGCGCATCTTCGGCGACTCCGAAAAGCGTCCGTCGCACGAGCAGCCGTGGTACCGGGCATTCTATTATGACTTTACTGCAGGGCTTCGAAACGACTTCACACGCAACCCGGATGCCGCCAATGATACACAGGATCTTACCATGAACTCCCGACTGGGAGTCAACAGCCAGCACCGCCCATTGGGATGGTTGAACATCACACCGCGCCTTACACTCACGCAGACCTCTTCCAGGAACAATCAGAACCGACCCACAAGAAGGGAGACCTACTCGGCCGCCATTTCCTCCGGCACCACACTTTATGGCATATTTCTGCCACGAATCGGTCGTCTGCGAGGGATGCGACACCGGCTGCAGCCCCGCGTCGATTTCCAGTACAACCAGAATGCACAGATCGACGGAGGCACGTTTGGTTTCGGAGGCATACGGGATTGGGCGGACCCTCGCAGGGTGGTCAATTTCAGTTTGAACAACGCCCTGGAAATCAAGACGGAGGTTGAAGGAAAGCAGAGACGCTCCACCTTCGCCTCACTGAACTTTCGGACAGGCTACGACTTCGACACGACTGCCCCCAGGAAATGGCGGTCCCTTTCCACATCTGGCTCGGTAAAGCCGGACCGTCGGGTAGATGTGCGTCTCTCTATGAACCACTCCTTTTACAACGAGCTTGACCAACGTTCCATGCTCAGACCCAGGCTGGAATCCATCAGAGTCACCTCGAATTTCAGATTTCAGGGTCGCAGCGTCCTGCCGGATGACACGTACGAGGGTCTGAATCCACTTCAATCTTCCGGGACCGATTTTAATATCGAGCGAGATCTCCACAGCGAACACGAGGACATCTCGCAGCCCTGGAGATTCAGCCTCAGCCACCATTTTAATTACCGGAAGGCCTCCTTCGCAGGGGCTTCCAACACCAGAGAGTCCTGGATCAAGGGGGATCTTGGGCTCAATCCCACGCCGGTCTGGCGGGTCGCCTATTCCGCCAACTACGATCTCGTAAATACCCGCCTCGCCGCCCAGAACCTCACGATTTACAGAAGTCTGCATTGCTGGGAAGCGCGATTCGTGTGGTATCCTACGGGATTCAATCGTGGCTTCTATTTCAAGATAAATATCAAGGAGATACAACAAATCAAATTTGAACACAGGAAGGGGGGATATGGATTTTGAGGTCATCACACGCCGCCGCCATGAGAACCCTTTTGCCTTGCATACCCCCGCCAAACAGACTAAATTATTCCGAATCGAAAGCCTTTTCTTCCTCGCTTCCCTTCCCCAGTGTACTGCCGATTCAGGTTGTGCAGAACTTCTCCAGGAGTTGATTTGAGGGCGCTTCTGCAACGTGTCAGCAGGTCGACCGTACGTCTGGAAAATCTGCCGGATGCATCCATAGGGATCGGCCTGTGTATCCTTCTGGGTGTGGGCAAACAGGACACACCGGAAGACGTCGATTATGTTGCCGACAAGTGCGTTAATCTGCGTATTTTTGAAGACGACCAGGGCAAAATGAATCGATCACTTCTGGACATCGGGGGTGAAGCCCTGATCATATCTCAGTTCACCCTCTACGGAGACACCAGGAAAGGCCGCAGGCCGGGCTTTTCAGATGCTGCCCTCCCCGATGACGCAGAAAGACTCTACGGACGGTTTGTGGAAGTGATTCAGCAGAAAGGCATTCCCGTCCAAACTGGCAGATTCGGTGAGCATATGCGTGTCGAGATCCACAACAACGGACCTGTAACCCTGATGGTGGAGTCCCGGCCATAAGTTTCACCGGGATGTGTCCTGGTCGATCCGAGTCGCCCGGGAGAATGCCTGCAGATCTTGGCAGCCAGCTTTCCCGTTTTTCGCCACCCCTTCTTCACACGCAGTCACGGACTTTGAACGCCCTATGTTGATCCTTGCTTCTGCATCGCCTCGTCGCGCCGACCTGCTCCGCATGTTGGGGATTCCGTTCACCATCCAACCCTCCAATGTGTCCGAGGATCTCGACGTGGCGCTCGATCCTGCATCCCACGTCTTGAAAATCGCCGCACGAAAAGCAAAGGCCGTTGCGGCGGGATATCAAAAGGAAATGGTTCTGGGCGCAGACACGGTCGTTTCGCTGGACGATGCCATTCTGGAAAAACCCGTGGACAGGGAAGATGCGGCCAACATGCTCGCTCGTTTGTCGGGAACTACACATCAGGTCTACACCGGACTCGTTCTGATCGACACCTCAACAGGTACCGTTCACTCGGATGTTGCAGCAACCCAGGTTACCATGCGCCAGATCAGCCCCGAAGAAATTGCAGGTTACGTGAAGACAGACGAGCCAATGGACAAGGCGGGCGCGTATGCCGCCCAGGGAAGAGCGGCCGTCTTTGTCGAGTCGGTCTCCGGATGCTTTTATAATGTAGTGGGACTCCCGCTTGTCGTATTGTGGGAGTTGATGACCCGGGTTCTGGGTGCGCCCCCTGTCTCAATGTTCTCAGGCGGGGATGGCGATCTGGTTACCCCTCGGGGATCCTGATTTGGAGTCAACGATGGAAGCTTTTGCCTCAGCACTCAAATCGCAAAGGGTGGCAGCTGGTCTGACCCTCGAGGAACTGTTCCAGCGCACGCGCATCAACATCGAGTTCCTGGAAGCAATCGAGGTGGGCAGCTTCGACATATTGCCCAAAGTGTATGTGCGCCTGTTCCTGAAAAAATACGCACAGGAGGTGGGGCTGAACGCTGAAGAAACGCTGAAGCAGTATGAACTTTGCAGTCAGCCGAAGGCCCGCGAAATCTCGACAGAACCGCAGAGGCGCGAGTTATCCTCTAAAGTTTCTATCCTTGCGGCCATGGGTGTTTTGGCCGTAGTCCTCGTCGCCGGAGTGGCGTTGATGGGTGACCAGGATACACCGGAACCGGTTCAGCCGGACCGCGCGTTTACCCCGAAACCCAAACGGACCGTCCCACCCGCTGCAAAACAGACTGAAATAGTAGAAGCAGCTGAAGGGGTCACTGCAAAACCTGCGCCGGATTCGGAAGATCTGCCACAGGATGAGAAAATTGAAGTCACACACAAGCCTTCCACGGCAGATCGTGTGGTTTCGGCATATTCGCTCTCTCTGGGTTTTCCAATCAGCCGGCAAGACAGCATCCTGATACTTTCTGCCGTAGCAACCGCGGCCACGGGTGTTTCTATCAGAGCCGATGAGGAGTCCGTTTTCGAAGGCCTCCTGACCGTAGGCAGCCAGCGAACCTGGGAAGCCAGAACCCGGATCCGGGTGGAGATCGAAAAATCCGGTGCGGTGGTGCTCTCCCTTCAGGGCCATCCGCTCAAGCCGCTCGGGAAGCCGGGCAGAAAGCTCCGCCTCTTCATCTCCAGAGCCAGCATCTGGGTCGAGGAGATCGAACCCGCCAACCCTGCAGCAGCGCGTTGAAGCAGCCCAGTCCCCTCTCGAAATCCAAACCTTCCATGAATCAGTACGCACAGATCGTTCCCCTGGGCACACCCGTCGACAGGGAGATGACCTACGCCGTCCCAGAGGACCTTCAGGAAACCATCGGGTTGGGCAGCCGGGTACTCATTCCCCTTGGTCCACGGTGGACCACCGGAATCGTGGCGGGATTTCAGGACGAAACCGATCTCGAAAAGGTCAGATCCGTAGGCATTCTGCTGGACGAAGAACCGGTTCTGTCGAAGGAACTTCTTGAGCTGGGCCGCTGGATTGCGAATTACTATGTATGTTCCTTTTCCGAAGTTCTTAAGTGCGCCCTCCCTGCCGGGATGCACACCGACAGCGGGCAGAAATTTGTCCTGGCACATCAAAATGGCGGGAGCGCACCGTCCCCCACCCAGCAGAAAATAATTGACCAGCTGGCCGAGGGAGGCAGCCTTTCTCTCCGACAGTTGGAGCGTCGTCTGGGAGGCAAAGGAACACGATCAACAGTTTTCGGTCTGGTGCGGAAAGGGACGGTCACAACCATCCAGGAAATGATCGAACCCAGGGTGAGACCGAAGACCGAGCGGGAAGTCGAACTGCTTCCTGATAGCCGCTGGCTGAACACGGAACTCCCGGACCTGGAAAAGCGGGCTCCCAAACAGGGCGCCTGCATCAGACACCTCTGGGAGTCCGGCGGCAAACTCAGAGCAGCGGAACTGACCAGCAAAGGCATTCAGGCAGGCGTTGTGCGTGCCCTGGAAAATCGGAAGCTGGTAAGGTTCAACACCCTCGAGATCCGTCGGGATCCCTACGCCGATACGGTGTTCGATACACCCGAAAAACTCGATCTCACCTGCCACCAGGAAGCTGCCCTCGGTGCAATCTGCGAAAGTCTCGACACCGGGCGGTTTCAGTCTCACCTGCTGCACGGGGTAACAGGAAGCGGAAAGACCCTGGTCTACATCAAGGCCGTGGAACACGCCCTGCAGGCCAACAGGGGCTCCTTGATCCTGGTCCCCGAAATCTCCCTGACTCCGCAGACGGTACGCCGTTTCAAGGCCCATTTTGGAGATCGGGTGGCCGTGCTGCACAGCGCGCTGTCCAGCGGAGAAAGGTTCGATGCCTGGCGAGATGTCCGGGAGGGTCTGCGCAACATCGTGATCGGGGCACGTTCGGCTATTTTCGCGCCCATCAAGAACCTTGGACTGATCGTGGTAGATGAAGAACACGACAGTTCTTACAAACAGGCCGATCCAGCCCCGAGATACAATGCCAGAGACGTGGCGCTCGTAAGGGCAAAGATGGGCTCCTTCCCCGTGATCCTGGGCTCCGCCACCCCTTCGCTCGAGTCCTTTCACAATGCCAGCTTGAAAAAATACCAGCTTCTCTCCCTGCCCGAAAGGGTCGACGCCAGGTCGCTCCCGGAGGTCACCCTGGTGAACATGAAAGAAGAGGGGGGTGGCATTTTCTCAAAACCGCTCCGCGAAAAGATGAAAGATCGGCTCAAGAAGGACGAGCGGATCATCATCCTCCAGAACCGGCGGGGGTATGCCCCTTTCGTGCAATGCACGGACTGCGGCGAGTCCCTCCAGTGTCCAAACTGCCAGGTCACGTATACCTACCACGCCAAAGACCGCAGAATCATCTGCCACTACTGCGCAGACAATCTCCCGGCCCCTTTGCGGTGCGAGGCCTGCGGTGGCGGCAATCTTCAGTTGTTTGGTGTGGGCACACAGCGCGTCGAGGAAGCCCTGGAGGCCCAGTTCACCGGCTGCCGGGTATTGCGAATGGATGTCGACACCACAAGAAAAAAAGGCGCGCACGACCTCATCCTGGAGAGCTTCCGCAAGGGCGAGGCAGACATTCTCCTCGGCACGCAAATGGTAGCCAAAGGCCTGGACTTTCCGGGGGTCACCCTGGTGGGCGTCATTTCGGCGGATACCAGTATCCACCTGCCTGACTTTCGGGCAAGCGAGCGAACCTTTCAATTACTCACTCAGGTCAGCGGAAGGGCCGGGCGGGGAAAAAGCCCCGGAGAGGTCGTGGTGCAAACCTTTCTCCCCGACTGCGATGCCGTTCAATGCGCACGTGAACACGATTTCTTGAGATTCGCAGAATTAGAACTGGAGGGCAGAAGCATGCTCGAATACCCACCTTACGGCCGAATGGCCCTGCTTCTGTTCAAAGGCGCAGATGAGAATGAAGTCGCCATGAATGCGGGTAAATGTGCGGAGCTGCTGCGCAGCGGCGCCCCCGAGGGTCTGGAGGTCATGGGACCTGCCCAGGCGCCCCTTGCAAGAATTCGGAACAGCTTCAGGTGGCAGGTAATCCTGAAATCGGTGTCGCCGCGGCTCCTGAATGATGGGGCACGCCTGGCGAGAAATCATTTTGGCCGGAAACGCGGGTCGGTCGCACTCGATATAGACATCGACCCCGTTTCGATGCTTTAACTGCGGCTGCTCTTCGCCGAGCCAGGTCCATATGCTATGATCTTCGAACGAATCAAGGCACTTGCCAGACATACCGCCGTCTACGGGATGGGAGATATCCTGGGAAAGGGCATCGGGGTCGTCCTGATCCCGCTCTACGCCCGGTTGCTGACGCCTTCCGAAAACGGTGTGATGTCTCTCGCGTTCGCCTTCATCGGTTTCAGTGCGGTGGTTTACTCCCTCGGCATCAACCCTGCGCTGATCCGGTTTCTCTCGGGCGACGGGGAGGAAGCAGATCGTCAGTCCAGATTCAGCACCGCTTACTGGACACTTCTGCTTCTCGGGTCGGTCCTGTCCACGGGCATCTGGCTGTGCTCGGGACAGCTCGCAGAGCTGTTTCTCAATTCCGAGGCCGAGGCCTATACAGACATATTCCGGTTGATCGCGGTCATCGTGTTCCTGGACACCTTGAGTGAGCCGCTGTTCACACTCTGCAGGGCCCGCCAGCGTTCGGGACGTTACGCGGTGGTGAGATTCACCCAGCACACCTTGCAGCTGGGTCTGACCATCTATCTGATCGCGAGTCTCGATTATGGCGTCCGTGCCATATTCTGGACAAACGTGGTCAGTTCGGCCTTTGCACTGCTGATCCTCCTGCCCTCGGGTGTTCAGCAGCTTCGATTCATTTTCGAGGGCTCGCGTCTCAGGGAGATGCTCGCATTCGGCCTCCCCTTCGTTCCTTCTTCATTCGCGCTGCTTGTGATCAATCTTTCGGACCGGTTTCTACTCAAATTCTTCCTGGGCCTCGAATCCGTAGGAGCATTTACGGTTGTATACAAGATCTGTCTGCCTATGCTGCTTATCGTTCGCGTGTTCCGGGCAGCCTGGGCGCCCGCCATTCTGGCCATTGAAGACAGGTCCGAGTCTCTGGAAGTCGTGCGGCGCGTCACAACATACTTTGTAATGTGTGGGGCCTTCCTGTTTTTGCTCGTTTCCACCTTCGGCCGAGAATTCATCCTGCTCATTGCAGGAGCTGAGGCCCACCACTACCTCCCGGCCAGGCCGATCATACCCCTCATCACGCTTGCATTTCTTTTCTCGGGTATCTACATTATCCTCACGGCCGGCGTCTACGTCGAGGGTCGGTCCAGGGCTTTGCCCTTGGTGGTAGGCAGTGGCGCGGCAATCAATTTCGGGCTCAATTTGCTCCTTATTCCAAAGCTCGGGCTGGTGGGCGCGGCCTGGAGCACTTTGGTTGCATACGCGCTGATGTCCCTGCTCTTGTTTCTTTACACCCGTCGGTTCTACCCTGTGGAGTACGAGTTCCGCCGTCTCCTCAAGATCGCGGTTGCTGCCCTTGTGGTACACCTGGGTGTCTCCAGCTATCTCGATGTATCTACGGTTCAAGGGGTAGTTGCGCGTCTTATCATTCTGATGGTCTTCCCACTGATCCTCTGGGGATGGCGATTCTTTGATCATCGGGAATGGACGCACCTGAAGTCTTTTTTCAACACCTCTCACAAATGAGTTTTGATCCTGGAGTGACTATGGCAAGGGCTGGTGGAAGCAGATTCAGGCAGGCATTTGGGAAAATACGTAGATTTGCATTCGTTCATTTCAGAAAATCTTATGTGGCCCGGCAAGAATCGCTCAGAGTTGGGGAATGCAACCAGTGTGGAAATTGTTGCGAAATCCTGCTGAAATGCCCGTTCCTGATCAAACAGCCCGAAGGGTCGATTTGCAGCATCTATGAGGATCGCCCCGGGCAGTGCGGCGCCTTCCCCATCGACGAAAGCTGCCTCGCCGATGTGGATTTTGACTGCACCTACAGCTTTGCGGAAGAAGCCGTCGTTGAAAGCCCCTCCAGCATCCCCCTGCTTCAGATCGATTCCGACTGAATTGGGGAACTCCCTCACCCGGTACAACGTCTAATTTGAAGGGAGTGCCATGAAATCCTATTTGGACATCCTGAATCACGTGCTTGAGAACGGCGTCGAGCACGAAGATCGGACCGGCGTTGGCACCCTGAGTGTCTTCGGATATCAAACCCGCTTCGATCTTCGAGAGGGATTCCCTCTGCTCACCACCAAGCGACTCCCGCTCCGGTGGATCGCCGAGGAACTTTTCTGGTTTCTCTCGGGCAGCAGCAGCGAGCAGGATC
Organism: Latescibacteria bacterium UBA2968; assembly: GCA_963694355.1. Taxonomy (GTDB): domain Bacteria; phylum Latescibacterota; class UBA2968; order UBA2968. The sequence continues at coordinate 8,725 of CAVOEZ010000098.1, forward strand.
TGAGAGACCGGGGCGTGGACATTTGGAAGGAATGGGCAGACGAGGCGCACACCCGTAGATTTGGAAGAAAAGAAGGGGATCTGGGCCCGGTATACGGATATCTGTGGCGTTCTTTCGGCGGAGACTATCCGGAGAAAAATGGCGTCGACCAGATCGCCCGGCTCATCGAGGAGATCGGAGACAATCCCAACTCCCGAAGACTGATCGTGTCAGGATGGGATCCGGGCAGTTGCCAGGAGGTGGATCTTCCCCCCTGCCATACCCTGTTCCATTTCAAGGTGGAACGCGGCCAGGTGCTCCATTGTCAGCTTTATCAGCGCAGCGCAGACGCCTTTCTGGGTGTTCCCTTCAACATCGCAAGCTATGCCTTGCTTACTCGCCTGGTGGCCCACGTATGTGATCTCACACCCGGCGAATTCATTCACACATTTGGTGACCTTCATCTCTACAAAAACCACCTCGACCAGGCGCGCATACAACTGGCCAGAAACCCGTTTCTCAGACCGCGTTTGACCCTGGATGAAAACCTCAGGGGCAAGGGCTTGTCAGGCCTTCTTGCGGCAAAATGGTCACACATCAAGCTGAGTGATTACAAGCATCATCCAAAAATCCAGGCTGATGTCGCCGTTTAAGTCGGGGCGTGCATCTCCCCATCTCTTTCAGGTCGCCCCATATCTCCATGCGTTTATCCTCCTTACTGCTCCTGATCTTCTGTCTCTCAGTTCCCGCCTTTGCCCAGCTCAAGGACCCTCCCGCAGCATTCACCATCGCCCGTCTGAAATATGGGGGTGGAGGGGACTGGTATAACGGGCCTACCGAGATCCCGAACCTTCTCAAATTCGTAAGTCGCAACACCAGCATTTCCACGGCCACGGAAGAAG
>CAVOEZ010000099.1:0-9549 GCA_963694355.1 Latescibacteria bacterium UBA2968
GATCGCGTGAACACCAACCGACGGATCCAACCGGCGAATGCTTCCGGCTCCCGAAGTCTGGGGAGCTCTATCCATGCCGCGGCAAAGGCCTCCTGCGCCGCATCTTCGGCCAGATGAAAGTCACCGATAACCGAATAAGCATATCCGACCACCATGTCCTGAAACCTGCGGACAAGCTCGGAAAACGCGTCGTGATCGCCGGTCTGCGCCCGGATGACAACGTCGCGCAAAGTGTTCGTTTCCGCCAATTGAAACGTCCTTACGACTGGAAATGTCCTGAAATCGTACCTGGGCCTTTACTACAAGGCACCAACTTGGCCACGAGATTGGTAAAGATATATGTGGAAATCTCAAGACGTCTTACAGGCATGCCTTGAAGAAGGCCCGAGGTCCGATGGAACCAGTCCAATTTTCCTGGAATTGCCAATGCAGTGGGAGAGCCGTATAGACAAGGTGTTCAGGGTGAATTTGGGTCAGTTAATACAACGAGAAAGAGCACCACACCCACGCTGCGGATGGGCGGAGCCTCTATTAATGATTCTTACCAGTTCTGGAACGACGACACCCTCCTCCAACGCCATTCCCACCTCTAAGGGGTTGGGGCCGTTCACGTGGCCGAGGGTGCGGTTGGGGTGTGTGGATGGGGCGGCTGAAAGCCGCCGAAGGGGGGCGGGGAGGCTACGTGGGCTAATGGGCAGGGTGGATCCTATTGCAGCCTATTGGCTCTTTACATCACCGTCGATCAGTGTTCCAGCAAGGCCCTCGCGCCGTCTGAGCGAGCGATCTTTTGGGCACTTTTGGAGCAGCGGCGGGGTTCCGGGAGTAAGCGAGTGGAAGGTGGTTGGGCCAAAAGTGTCACGGCGACACGGGGTCGCCGAAACAGGGGCGGGGAGATTAAAATCTGACACTCCCTCAAAATCGCATACTGCACTCCAGATCAAACAAAATTCAACCCATACCACAACGCCGGAATCGGAAACACCTCCCTTAGCACCTCACCCGCCTTCCCTCCTCCCCCCAGCAACCGCTCCTCAACTCCCTCGTGCGTCCCAAAAATCAACTCCACAGCCTGACCCTGATTGTCCGCCACCACCACATCTCTACCCAACCGGAACACGCGCTGATCCCCAACCTGTTCGAATACCAACCCCCTCGCAATATCTTCCCCGACCACCTCGGTAAAGTACGGCCGCATACGATCCATGAACTGTTCAAAGTGGATCAGCGTCACCGTCCCCGAAGCCGCAGTCGGTGTCGAGGCCGCGCCTCTTTCCTTAAGAATCCCCTGCAACAATCCATCACTTCCCATCACGTGCAGGGACAGCGAAGTCGATCCATACATCCCGATCAGCTTCCCGAACGAGCCGGCCAGCACACCACGGTCCCCCGCCATCTCGAGCACCTGCCCCTCGTCTGCCTCCTCCTTCTTCTCGTCCCGAACAATCACATACGCACTCGCAATGCCATTGACTTTGAGCACGTGAATAACAGACGGCCGGTTCAGCACCTTCCCGCCAAGCGCATTCCTGAAATCTGAAGGCGGCCTGATCCACCTCACCGGCTCTCTCCGGTAGAGATCGCTCAGAACCGGCAAATCCGCCTCGGTCGCCAGGCTGATCTCCACACCGTCATCGAAGTCCCCCGCCTGCGCCGCTTCGATCTTGAATCGCCAGTCTCGCCCTACGAATCGACACCCGAACCGGTGATACATCTTCCGATACCCCGAAACCAGCATGAAATCCACACCGTCCTGCCTGCAAACCTGCATCGTATCCTCGAGCAGAGCGGTCGCGTGACCCTTGCCCCGATGTTCCTCATAGGTCGCCACACCACCCAGCGCGGCAGTCTTGACCGTACACCCCATCAGCGAAGCATCCCGCCGAAGGGTACCGATATGAGAAACCACTCTACCATTTTCCACCACCACCCTAAGATTGCTTGCATTCTCAGGGATGAAGAAGTGTGGAAAATCTTTTACCAGAGAAGGATGGAACACAGCGCTTGTTAACGCAACCAGACCTTCCATCTCATCTCTGTGAAGACTTCGCATCCCGTCTTCCCACGAGGGATCACGCTCCCTGGGCATAGTAGCACTCCTTGTTTTGATAGAGAAATCCGCAGCCGCTCACAGATCGCCGGATTACAACAGGCCGAACTCCCAGAGCAGGCAGGCTACTGCAAAAACGATATAAATCAGGGAAGCCGCCGCCATCATAATCGTAGAAACAACCCCCGGCCGTGCAGACCGTGGCAGATGACGGTGGTTGATGTAAAGCGTCAGCGGCACATACAGGGCCATCGCAAAGCCGCCAATGTAGGCCGCATTAAACAGAAATCCCAGTTCGCTTACACCGCGTTGTTCCATCACAAAGGTGATCAGGCAGCCCGCCACGATCCAGACCGCCGCCACCAGAAGATACCACCAGCTCTGGTCCCGTTTCCGTGCGCCCTTGAAATTCGTGTAAACCATATCGGCTATGGACCGGGAAACGCCGTCCACCAGGGCCAGTTGCGTGCCGAACAGCGTGGCCAGACCCACCAGGAGAAAAATGTATCGCCCGGGCTCGCCCCACACCTCTGCGAGCACCTGGGCCTCATCCCAGATGAGGGTACCCGTCGCCGGAACGATTCCTTTGGGATGCAGAACAGCGAGCGCACCCAGGATGAACAGCAGAATAGTGACCGTGTTAAGGATCCAGAAAAACGCGATCTGGTCTTTTCTCACATAGTCCATCCAGCCTCGGAAACGGCGTTTGTTCTCTTCGGTTTCCTCGAACCGGAATCCAGTAGAAGGAATCGCTTCCGATCGCCCCCGCAACGGATTCAACGCGGTAGGTAGCCGTCCGCCCATACCAATGTGCTTGTCCCGGAGATAGAATGTGTAAAACAGATTCGCAGTACCGCCTGCGCCTGCGAACACCAGCGCAATGAACATCGTCTTGATACTCATCCCCGGATCGATGTAACCGACGTTGACCATACCCTTTCCGAGCGCCTGCCAGGTTTCTACCGATCCTACGGCGGCGGCCACAATGACCAGGCCCACGGTAACGATCACGACCATCAGCTCAACCGTGCGTTCTACAGACTGATAGATCAGTTTGGGACCGAACAGGATCAGCGCCACACCGGCAAAGGTGATCACTGTCCACGCAGTGTCCGACCCCCAGCCTCCGGGACCCACCGTCAATGCCTTCAGAGCCAGACCGGAAGCCCTTCCCCAGCCGGGCGCGATCCAGCTGAACACAGTCAAAAGAATGAAAACCGGGGCGAATCCCCGCCAGACCCGGCTGTATCCTGTGTATACCGTCTCACCGGTAGCGATCGTCCATCTGCCCACTTCCATGTTAATCCAAAACTGGAGAAAAATGCCAAGTCCCGCTGCCCAGACCATACTGGCGCCATATTCCGCCACAATCCTTGGCCACACAATGATCTCGCCGGCGCCAATCGACAGACCCACCAGCACCGCCCCGGGGCCTGCCATCTTCCAGAACGGCAACTTCCGTTCAGGCAGGTCTTCTGTTTTGAACGCCTCCAACGGTTCGAACACGCCAGCCATGAATACCTTCCCCCATTTATGATTGCGTGTCTTTTGCTCAACGGTTGCAACGGATCACGAAACGTTCAGGATCTTTGCTGCTTTTCTTGCAAGCGAAAGATAGGTAGTGAGTTTACCTCCGAAAACGTTCAGCAGATGCGTCTTTCCCTTCCGATGCAGGTCCAGCTCATATTCCCTCGACAGATCTGTGGGATCCCCTTTCTGGGCAACCAGGGGTCGAATGCCGAGCGATACGGCCTGGACGTCTTTTCGATCGATCTGATGGGTATCCTTCAAATATCCATTCAGCTCATTCAAAAGATAAATGACATCTTCCTCGGTGACATCCACCTTGTCCACGGGCAAATGTTCCTCCCGTTCCGTAGTGCCCACCAGCGTCTGATTATTCTCGGGCTCCGGAATAATGAAAAAAATACGCCTTTCACGGGTCTGCATGAACAAGGGTTCATCAACCAGAACCCCATCCAGAAAGAGATGGATACCGCTCACCTTCCTCACGTTAAAACGAGCGGGCAGATTCAGTCGGGTTACCACTTCATCGATCCAGGGGCCGGTGGCATTGATCAGAACAGGCGCCTCGAAGGTTTCGCCATTCGACACCACCTCGAACGCTGAATCCAGCCACCGCACCTTCGACACAGACGAATGCTCAAGAATGATGCATCCATTTGCCCTCGCCTCATCGGCAACGCGCTCCGTCAGGGCAAGGTCATTCGTCTTGCCATCGTAATAGACGAATACGGCTTTCAGATCATCCCGGCGCAGCGCCGGGAAGGTCTGGGTGAACGTGGAAATCGGTACCCTGCCGCACGCGTTTCCATCGCCGGATCCCGCAAGCATCCCGTAGAGTTTGATGCCCATCCAGATCATCCAGACCGGCCGGGAGCCGGACCGGTAGACCGGGATATAAAAAGGGTGCAATTTCACCAGATCCGGATAGGTCTCCAGCAGCTCACGGCGGTCATTCAGCGCTTCATACACCAGCCCGATCCGCCCGGACTCCAGATACCTGAGACCGCCGTGAATCAAGCGGGAAGACTTCGATGAAGTGCCGCTTCCTGTTCGGTCTTTTTCCAGAATCAGGACGCGTTTTCCCCTGTTCGTCAGTTCCCGGGCAATTCCACACCCATTGATCCCGGCACCGATTACAATGGCATCATACCGTTGGGTCATAGCGGTCCATGCAGGGAATCGCCCCTGAGGGGATTGGGGAAAATCTCTAACCGATTGATAGACATTGGGGCATCACTTCATTCACCACAATCTGTTCCAGGCTCTGACGCTTTCTGATCAGGTGAAATCGTCCGTCCGTGCCCATCAGGACCTCGGCGGCCTCCGGAAACGAGTTGTAATTTTTGGACGCCATACCGGAACAGTACGCACCCGATCCGCCTACGACCAGGGCGTCACCGATTTGCGCGGTCATCAGCGACCTGACCTTCAGGCCTTCAGGGTTATCCGGCTCCGGGGTTAGCACATCGCCGCTTTCGCAGCAATGCCCGGCCACAAGATAGTCCATTCGAGGGCGTTCCTGCCCATCCGCCGGAACCGTGGCAATCGGGTGTTGTGCCCCGTAAAGACTGATCCGCAGCAGTTCCGTCATTCCTCCGTCCACCTTGATAAAATTGTTTCCGCCCTTGCCGGTATCCACCACATCCGTCACAGAGCAGATCAGCGCGCCGGCATTGGCCACCAGGAATGTGCCGGGCTCCACCTCCAGCCGCAGCTCCCGCCCGTGCTCCCCGCTGAACGCCTGGAACGCCTCCACAATGTGCACGCCGATCTGTTGCAGCTCGGTCGAAAATTCTCCAGGCATTCGCCCCACCTTGAAGCCTCCGCCAAGGCTCAGTGTCTTCGCGTCCGGGAGTCGCGCGGCAATACCCAGGGACATCAGGGCGCATCGCTCCCACACTTCCGGATCGCTGCCGGACCCGATGTGTGTGTGCATCGTGGTGATTTTTAAGTCATACATTTCCTGAATCTTCAGAACTTCATCCAGATATTCCCACCAGATGCCGAAGCTGGCCGAAGGACCGCCCACATTGGTGCGTTTGCTGTGCCCAGAGCCCAGCCCCGGGTTGATTCTTACCGAGACTGGATGGCCGGGGAACAAGCCCCCGAAGCTCCTGAGTTGCTCCAGTGAGCACGCATTGAAGATCACACCCTGTTTCACGAGATCCTCCAGATTTCCCGGCAACTCCTGCGCAGTCAACTGAATCTGCCCGGGCGGAACCCCTGCCATCATGGCCCGCTCTGCCTCGAATCCGCTGCTGGCGTCAATGTGCAGACCTGCCCGGTTCAGAATTCGTACCACGGCCGCCGCGGGAAGCGCCTTCATAGCATACCTTGCCGTTAGCCCGAACGCATTGGGGAAATCTAGGACCTTGCGAGCCTGGTCTTCGAGTGTGTTCTGGTCATATACGAATACCGGAGTACCGAATTCTTCTTTGATGGCCAGAACCCGTTCCGTGTCTAAAAAACCCATCTCCTCCATTACCACTCCTTTACATTGGTATGCAATTTAGAATTCATGTTTATAGCTTGACACAGACGATCAAAAGAAAGAATATTTGGGAGATTATTCCTTGCAAGTGGCCCATTACACGGAGGAAACGCTATGGGACGGGATCTAACGCCCTTCGTGGCGGCGATCAAACGGATTCCCCTGTTTCGCGGGCTAACCCCGGAGCAGGCGATGGTGCTCCTGAAATCCTGCGAAACCCTGTCAGTTGCTGTGAATCAGACCGTATGTAAGGTCGGTGATCAGAGTGAGAAAATGTTCATCCTGCTGTCCGGAAAGCTCTCAGTGTATTCTCCAGCCGGCGTCCGTGTTGCGTTCATAGAACCTGTGGCTCCTGTTGGAGAAATGGGGATGTTTACCGGCGAAACCAGGTCGGCTACGGTTAAGACCTCCGAACCCTCTACCATGTTCGTCCTCGGCAAACCCCACCTGGACCATCTCCTCAGGCGTAATCCTGGTGTTGAACTGGTGATCTCCAGAAATCTGATTCGCACACTTTCAGAACGTCTCATCGCCGCGAACCAGGAAATTACACACCTTGGCAAACTTCTTTCAGACCAGGAAGAGGGATCAGCGCAACCCGAAGCGGATCCTGAAGCGTCCTGACCTCACCGACCTTGAGAGAGACACGAATTGAGGAAGGATCGATCGCCTGAGCCCTGCAAAAACGAACCAACGGCTCCCCGGGGGAAGCCGTTGGTTCGTTGAGCTTTTGGTGCGGAAGGGGGGACTCGAACCCCCACGGGTATTACCCACCAGATCCTAAATCTGACGTGTCTACCAATTCCACCACTTCCGCAACTCCCGGTCCTCCTTTTCCTATGTCCTGATGCAGTAAAGTAAACCCACCACTCTACAATTTGCAAGCGAAAACATGGGTTGAAAAACGGGCCTCTGGCCCTTTCCAGGCACAGAAAAGCGCCGGTCGTTTCCGACCGGCGCTTTTGTCTGATTCGAGAATTTGGTAATCTAAATCTGACCTTCGTGGGCCAGTTCGAGACCCACCCGATTCAAGGCTGTAGGACGAATATCCCGCTTTTGGAGAATTCGGGTGACCTCGTGCAGATACGACCGAACTTTCGGATCGGTATGCACCCGTTTTTGCAATTTCCAGTAAAGGACTGCCAGCTCTCGGTCTTGAACGCTCATTGGGTTATTCCTCTTGGAAGTTTCTTCAGTCGGTGTCTTAGTGAGAAATATCGGCACCTTTTAATTTTCCTTTAGCGTTTAATCGATTCGCATCCAGCAGATCCACGATCGCAAGCGTGATATTTACCAGAAAGCCCAGTCCCAGAGCGATTTCGACAATCAGCAGTGGTGTATTTCCCATATAGGCAGTACTCCCGAAGTCTAATGCGAAAGGCACGGGGATTCGAGAATCCCCGGCCTTCGCCCCCACATGTGTCGCCTTTTAGAGAGAGGTAGTTGGTGGAAGGCTCATCGCGGGGTTACGTCTTACTTCCCCGTATTCGCAAGCGCCGTGCCACATTTTATTCGTCGAATTTTCTTTGTGTTCATAAATTCTATTATTACAATGTCTTATTCAAATATTCCAGCTGGATTCGCGACATGTGTTGGGATACAAACAAGAAAAAGGACCGACATTTATGTCGATCCTTTCTGAAGATGCTGGAATTAATTTCCGATCTACGGCATAGGTGTTGACCTCCTGCGCGGACCGGGCTTACCTTAACATGAAAACCTCAAAGTTTGGGCGGATAAGCACGGAATCACAGGAACCCTTAGTCGAGCTTGAAGGTCAAAGTAAACAACGTGCCTTTGCCGGGGTGACTTTCAACTTCGATCCTGCCCTGATGATTTTCGATAATTCTGGAGCACACGGCAAGACCAAACCCGTGTCCGGTCGATTTGGTGGTGAACCCCGTGTCGAAGATCCGTTCCTTGACTTCATCGGGCATACCCGGGCCGTTGTCCTCAACCGTCAGGGTCACCCGCTGTCCGTCTTCGACGAAACGTGTCCGGGTAATAATTCTGCCTTTCCCCATCGCATCCGAGGCATTGGCATACAAATTCAAAAGTACTTGCTGGATCTGACCAGGATCTATTTCAAGATCAGGCAAATCCGGATCCGCTTTCAAAACGAATTCAGTCTGTCTGAAGCGGCTCTGGCCCTGAATGACCTGGACGAGCTTTTCTACAAGCTGGTTCAGATCGGTTTTCTCGTGTTTGGACCTGAGCATCCCCAGATCCATCAGCCCTGCTGTGAATCGTTCGACCTTGCGAATCTGGTCCGAAATGGCCTGCAGGCTTTTGTTTGCACGAGCAAACCCCTGGAGGTCTTTATTGTCCAAAAGCAAGTCTGTATGTCCAGAAATAACAGCTAGATAATTATTTAGTTCGTGACCGATTTCCGCAGACATCTGACCGGCCATCGCCAACTTTTCGGCCTGTATGAGCTGAGCTTCCAGGGCCTTCGTCTCGGTAATATCTCTCAGTGCAAGAATGGCCCCTGCAGCCACCTCTCCATTCATATAGGGCGCTACCGTCACTTCGAAATAAACCGGGCGTCCGGGAGAAAGTTCGTAATCGAGCTGGAGAATTGCGATCTCCCCCGACGAAATGACCTGCATGATCTTCTTCCGGATCCCCTCCCCGAGATGAGGTACCACCTTAAAAAGGTCGTTGCCGGGTGCGTGCTCCGGTTGGATTTGCCCTTCCAGGGATCGGCGGTCTTCCGTGATCCGTTTCCACTGAATAATAATGCAAGACGTGTCCACCAGAATGATGCTGTCGTAAACACTCTGAACCAGCGTGTCGTCCAGCCAGCGCAGGCGCTGCGAAGTGATCTTCGCGAGATTCTGCAGCACTTTTCTGTGAATGTCCGGATTGACGTCGAAAAACGCGTCCAGATCGCTTTGGCTGAACACATATACGCTGGTTTCGCCTTTTGCCCGAACGGTAGCGCTTCTGGGCATCCGGTCCACCAGGGAGAGTTCACCAAAGCATTCACCTGGCCCCAAAATGGCCAGTACTTCCTGCTTCATGTCAATGGTGGCTTTCTCCACCCGAACTTCGCCCGAGGCCACAACGAACATACGGTCGCCCACATCTCCTTCTTCGATGATCACTGCCTCATCCTTGAAGGTCTGCAGGCTCGTCAAATCGAAAAAGCGATCTACGTCATCGTCGGTAAGACCTTCGAACAGGGCCGTTTTGAGCTTTTCTTCGAGTCGTGCCATCAACACCTCCCTGGCCGTAAAAACGGCCGGGAAATTGATCCTCACAGCAAGTGGGAAATTTCCTTAAGATATGCAACTTGTGAATAAAAAACAAGCATTTAGTATCGCACAGTTGGCCGGATCATGGGGTCTTTGTATGATTCTGACTGCCATCCTGTGCGGTGCGCATCACCCTGCTGTAGCACAGTCACGTTCCGAATCTTTCCCGGCCACTTCTAACCGCAGTGTTGCCGATTCAGATATTTATGAATATGAGGCCGACACCG
>CAVOEZ010000100.1:0-9482 GCA_963694355.1 Latescibacteria bacterium UBA2968
GAGCTTTGTTTCGAAGCGGATATGGGGGACGAATCCGGGAGTGGTTTGATAGGATGGAAGCTGAATCCCGTAGACTTGCGCGCCGTTAAACCAGGCCGTGCCCGACTGGGTGCCGGGCCCCGTGCGCTCGATATCATCCAGGTCATAGGGACTGGGTTGGTGAGCGAAATCGTTCCATTTGCGCCATCGGGACTCGCTGCAGGCAGTCTGAAGAGCTTCAAAGGAGTTTCGCAAAGTGCCAGCAATCGCCTGGTGGCGAGTAGTACTGGTGACGTGATGATTCTTGTGGTCGCGGGGACGAAGTCAAAGGTGTCTAAGAAAATCGTTGATGGGGAATTTTCCATTCACGCGGGGGGAGAAACTCACGAATTTGCTCTGAATGCGAGCGGAAGAAGGATTCTGAACAGAGTCTGATTCGGAGGCATACGATGACAAGGCCATTTGCCAATGGACAGATGGCCTTGTTATGTTGGGAGACACAATCGGATGGCGCGCAGAATAGCTGGAACGGTTATGGCCTCTTCCGGAATGGGCCAGCTCCGCTCTCGAAAGTATTTGCCTACGCGGGCAGCTTCGGGAAGATCCAGATCCATCAGGGACAGCCTGTCCTGGTCTCTTAATACCTCGTGAGGGGTACCGTCCAGGGCGACTTCACCCCTATCCAAAACAATTACCCGATGCGCCAGCGAGGCTACAAGGTCCATATCGTGCGTGATCAGAATGAGAGTAGTTCCCTGCTCATTGAGTTGTTTTAGCAGATTCGTGATGTGTACCGTGCCCGCAGGATCGAGCCCAGCAGTGGGTTCGTCCATCACCAGTATTTCAGGCCTCATGGCGAGTACCCCGGCAATGGCGACGCGACGCTTTTCGCCACCGGACAGGGCGAAAGGGGAGCGGTCAAGGAAAGTCCGCACGTCCAGCCCCACTTCTCTTATCGCGCTGCGGACACGTTCATCTATGTCTGCCATACCGAGATTAATCGGGCCAAACGAGACATCTTCGTAGACTGTTTCAGCGAAGAGCTGAGCTTCCGGAAACTGGAAGATCAGCCCAACTTTTCTTCTCAGTGCTTTCAAGTCGGTCCTGGCAAGTATCGGGAGATCTGTGACGTGCAGCGTGCCGGAGGTCGGAAGCAGCAGGCCGTTCAGATGCTGGGCAAGAGTGGACTTGCCGGATCCTCCTGGACCAATCAAAGCCACACAGGAACCCCTTTTCAGATCCAGGTTGACATTTTTTAGAGCTGAGACTTCGCCTGGCAGGCCCTGGTTGTATGAATGACACAGGTTGCAGGCGGCGATTACCGATTCTCCGGTGGTTATGACCGTGGCCGGCTCGTCCAGGCAAGACGGCTGGGCGGGTGCCGGTAATCGGTCTAACAGATCTTCGACCCGTAGTGGCAGTGGGTTAGGCAGATTCGCCATATGACCTATTGTTGCAGGAAGTGGTGCCCCCAAACCCATTTCTGAAAGGGTCTCGATCTCTGAAAAAACCACCTCCGGTTTGCCATCCAGGGCAACTTCACCCCTGTTCAGGACAACCACCCGATTCGCTCTTGCTGCTTCCTCCGGGCTCTGGGTTACCAGAATGGGTGTGATTTCTTCATCAACATAAAGGTCATCCAGGAGATCCATCAAGGACGATCGACTGCCCGGATCAAGAAGCGCCGTTGGCTCGTCCATTAACAGGTAATGCGGACGCATTACGAGCGCCCCCGCAATTGCAAGACGTTGTCGTTCACCTCCTGAAAGCAGATGAGGGGCATGTTTGCGATAGCGGTCCAGTCCAAGTCGATTCAGGATCTGGTCCACCCGTGAGTGCATTTCACAGGTTGGGATCCCGATATTTTCGAGACCAAATGCGATCTCTCTTTCTACCTGTGCCGACACGATTTGATCGTCGGGGTTCTGGAATACTATGCCAACGCGTTTCCTTACTTCGTGGATGGTATCGGCATCGCTCACTCTCAAGTTATCCACCAGAACTTCACCACTGGTGGGTTGGTTAAGTCCGTTGATACAGCGAAGCAGCGAGGTTTTTCCGGATCCATTCGCACCTATAATTGCGACGGATTCGCCTGGTACGAGAGATAGCGTGATGTCCCTCAGCACTGGTGCGGATTCAGACCGGTGGCTGAAGAACAGGTGCCGGATTTCGATCACCAGAGATTCTCCGTAGAGCAAAGAAAAAGTCCGGACTTACCGGACTTTTTCAAGAACAGCTAATAAATGTGCGGGTTGGATCTGCAAGTTCCCGTCAGTCTGCGGCAACGGATTGGGCCTTTCGACTGTCCTGCCCGTAGTCTGCAAACAGCGGAAGGTTCCCGTCTGCGCCTGGAACCAGCGGTCTGGGTTTGGAGAGCATCTCGAGATCCTCACGTTGTCCGGCCGCCTCCAGGTAGGCCACGGATGCCTCCACTTCTCCGAGATCCAGGGTATTCTTGATCCACAGAATCCGAGTTTTTTCCGCCTCTACAAGTCCTACCGACTCCAGTGCGATCTCGATTATTTCCCTGTCTGTGGGGAAGTGCATTGGGATAGCGGCCATGGAAACACTTTGGCCGGTTATCGCATTGATGTAGGTAGACTTCAAGTCTATTTTCTCCACCAGTCGGTCGGTAGCAAATTCAGCCATACCGATGCCCACGGCATTACCATGCGTCATTTCCGTAAGGTCCCTGACGAAGATCCGCAGGACTCTGGGTGTTTCACCGTCTTCCGCCTTACGCGCGTTTCTTTTGCGACCTACGACATTGGTGTCGATGCCCGACCCACTGATGTCCTTGCCCATTTCATCTATGATCAACAGGTCGACGTCGGGGAAAGGGAGTTTCGGACACCAGGCTTTTGCCTTGACCAGCAGTCCTTTTTCAACTTCCTCGAAATCAGCAGATCGTACCGCCGTGATCTGCGCAGTTTCGTCGTAGCCGTTCTCCAATAGTGCGACACCGAAAGCGATGGGCATTTTTTCTCTTACCATTTTACCCACCACGCGCACGATCTTGTCGAATGAATGATGGATGATCGCCCGGTGATATATTTTGGCACCTTCGTGTTTTCCAAGGCCGATCAGCATCATTTTCATTAAACCACTTTCGATTTCACCCACAAAACCTGTATGAGGTTTTACCCGGTTCACCACGATCACGTGATCCGCTTGTGAGGCGATTTTGTCGAAATACACCGGCATTCCGAAATCGGTGGTACCGATTTGCACCACATCCATGGAGGCCCTTACCGGTGCGCCCATTGTGTCTTCGGTGATCCCGTACCCAGCCAGAACACCTGCCTGGCCTTCCGCCGTACCCCCACCGTGGCTGCCCATAGCCGGGACGATGAACGGTTTTGCACCAAGGGCTTTCATCTCTTCGACAAGGGTCCTGATAACGGTTGCCAGGTTGGCGATTCCACGGCTTCCCGCGGAAACTGCGACCGTCTGGCCAGGCTTGATCATTTCGCCGGGGGAGAGCTTCGCAATTTCCTCCCGCACCGCTTCTGGTATGTCGTCTATCCGTGGCGCATCGAATTGCTGACGAATTCGAAACATTTCAGGAAATTGCATGTATGCCTCCAAAAGGTGATTGCGTCCGAGCGTTCCAGCGTATGTTTCAAATCGATTCTTCGTAGATCAGGGTGACATCTTTCAGCGAGGTGCTTCGTGGATTGACGAGCGTATTCGGACTCTTCATGGCATCTGCTGCAAGGGTAGCTATGCCCGATGGGTCCACGCCTGCGACCGAAAGAGTAGCGGGAATGCGCACATCTTCTGCCAGCCGTTCGACAGCCTCAATGGCGCATTCGGCTCCCTCGATGGGACTGAAACCCGAAACGTCCTCTCCCATTGCGGTCGCGATTTCAGCGAATCGCTCCGGACATGCAATTCTATTGAAACGCATGACTCTGGGCAAGAGGATGGCGTTTGCCACACCGTGCGGGACACCGAAATGGCCGCTGACAGGATGTGACATCGCGTGAACATTTCCAAGTCTGCTCTGCGAAAATGCCATACCCGCAAGCGTGCTGGCAATCAGCATCCGTTCAGTGGCAGCGTGGTTGTTGTGGCTGGACGCAGCCTGTCGCAGGTTTTCCGTGATCAGGCGGATGGCGTGCAGTGCCAACCCTTCAGATACGATATTTGTAGACAGGGACACATAAGACTCGATGGCGTGGGTCAGTGCATCCATCCCGGTTGCTGCCGCAATTGGCATGGGCAAGGCCACGGCCATATCAGAATCCAGAATTCCTATTTGCGGAATAATATTTGGGCTGACAACCGAAGCTTTGAAGCGATCGGCATCGGTGACCACCGCAAATGGGGTGACTTCGCTGGCCGTGCCATACGTCGTTGGCACACACAGGGTAAAGGGGATCGGATTCAAAACCTTCCCGACGCCAAAATAATCCCCGATTTCCCCTTTATTCGTGACGAGCACACCCGCTGTTTTCGCCGTGTCCATGGAACTGCCCCCACCAACGGCCAGGATGTAATCACACGCCTCGGATCGGAATGTCTCCAGGCATCCTTCTACCGTTTCTATGGGCGGGTTCTCCAGAACCTGATCAAACACAGCATACTCCAGGTCTGCGGTTTCGAGAATGTCCGTAAGCCGATCAACCAACCCCGCACCAACAAGGCCCTTATCGGTTACCACAAGCCCTTTGCCATGCGCGTGTTTGACCAGCAAATCGGGGATTCTGGCGATGGCGCCCCGACCCATCAGCAGCTGAGTAGGGGCGTAATATGTCAATAGTTCCGGGAGTGTCATCCAATTTCCTTCAGTCTGTAAAAGCAATGGTGAAGGGCATTTATCCGGTGATCCAACGTGGTTCAATTTAGTGGTTTTGAAAAGCGGACACAAGTGACAATGGTCAGGCAAGATCGGCTTCGATGAGTGGCAGAACATCTGAAAGCGAATCCACGGATGGGCTGTGCTCGAGAGTTGGATGGCCATTGGTGAGGTATATACACCTCACACCCGCCCGCTCGCAAGCTTCTATGTCGTATCGCCCATCTCCCACAGTCACCACCTCTTGAGCAGTCAGGTCCATTCCAGTCAGGGCCTTGTGGATCAGATCGGGAGCTGGTTTCAGAATTCCGTCTTCTCTTGCGAGGGCGGTGTCAAACTGGAGGTCATAACGTTTCAGAACCGTTCGCATCGCAGCTCTGTGATTGTTGGTGACCACGGAGAGTCGAATACCTCTGGCTAGAAGGGACTGGATCAACTCGATGATGCCATCATTTGCTTCGGCATATTGGGCCGCTTCCATTTCCGTCTTAAGGAGTTCTGCGTTGGCCCACCTCGATCGCTCTTCGGGTAGCCCTTCGATGTAATCCATAATGGACTGGCCCGGCGTCGCTCCGATTCTATCCCTGAGCAGCTGCCAGTTGATATATGGTACGGTAATGGTTCCGTCCATATCGAATATGACTCCCCGTATCATTCGAATATTCTCCCAATTTCATCCCTGTCGAAGGCAGGAAGTTCCTGCCAGGTTCCTGAATCGAAAATCTTGAGTCCGAATGCCTCTTCCTCTACTTTTCCGATGATTTCACACGGGATGCCCGCAGCCCTGATGGCGTTTCTGACTTTCTCGGAATCTTCCGCCTCAACCCCGATCAACAGTGCGCCTGAAGAAATAACACCCAAAGGATCCAAATTGAATTGCCTGCAGAGCAACTGCGTCTCCTCGGCCGCGAATAGCGCATCAGATCGCAAAGAGAGTCCACCGGATGCCGCCATGGCAAGCTCCCTGAGTGCTGTAGCCACACCTCCTTCGGTCGGGTCGTGCATGGCGTGAATTCTTCCCGTGCGGCAGGCGATTCTGGCTTCCTTCAGAATACTGATTCCCGGGTCGTACAGATAGTTTGCCGCACGGTCAAGAACATCCTTACCTATTCCAGCCTTTTCGAGTTCCAGCGCCTTTTCTTTCGCGAGGATTGCGGTTGCCTCGATGCCAAGGCCTTTGGTCAAAAGAAGCGCATCCCCGATTCCAAGTCTGGATGACTGGATGAGCCGATCTTTTTTAACCTCGCCCAGCATCTGACCGGCCACGATCGGTCTGTCCAGCCCCACCGTAATCTCCGTGTGTCCACCGCAGACAGATACACCAATTTCTGCAGCTGCGCGGTAAATGGAATCAAAGATGCTTTCCACAAGGTCCTCGTCGGTGGCCTTCTCGGGAAGCAGCAGAGTGGCCAGGAACCAGCGCGGCTCCGCACCCATTGTCGCGATGTCGTTTGCATTGACGTGCACAGCGTAATAACCGATATCATCTGTGGCGAAGGTAATGGGGTCTGATTTGACCACAAGACAGGTATCCCCGAATTCGATAACGGTCGCGTCTTCCCCAACTTGCGGTCCCACCAGAATCCGTTCGTCCGAAGAGGTGTAGGTGTGCAGGAGCCTGTCAAGAACTCCGAGAGGTAACTTTCCTGGTGGAAAACTAGTGCTCATTAAGCCTGCTCCACAAAAACGCTCTCGCGCGGTCGCCATCCGGAAAGGAGATGATGGCCCTTAAAGGATCCGAGCTATCATTCACGGGGTTATGGACGACACCTGCAAGAATTCTGGTTGGCTCCTTCTGACGCATGTGAAATACTTCGTCCCCCAGGCTGCACGAGCCCGACAGCACATTGAGGAATTTATCGCAGTTGGGACGATAATGCCTGGAATTCTCCCCACTCTCGTTGATGAACACTGTGCTGAAGGTTTGCTCCGCGTCGTGATCCATTTCCTTGCTCATCTCCCACTCTATTGTAATCGGTGAGAACTCAACGGGGATTCCCGCACCGGGTTCCACAACTGGTGAACCAGCCCTCATTACCTTTTGTTACCTTGTTTCAGGACGATCGTAAGTTCTATGAAATATAAATGATTGGGCAACTTTCGTGCGGAAAAAAAGGGAAGTACAATGGTATTGAAGTGACCATTGGGAATTCCTATATTCTGGAACGTGGTGTGATGGCAGGTGGCCCATGATCGAAAGAAACAAACCTTTTTTATGGGGGAATTGTGAAAAAGATCGAGGCATTCGTGAAACCATTCAAGCTCGACGAAGTAAAAGATGCGCTGACAGAAATTTGACTGGTAGGCCTGTCGGTTGGAGAATATCGTGGTTTTGGGCGTCAGAGGGGGCATACTGAATTTTATCGGGGCAGTGAGTATCATGTGGATTTCCTGCCCAAGCTCAAGATTGAACTGGTTGTAGCTGACGAAGCGCTCGATCGTGCCATTGAAGCAATTCTCAAAGCCGCACATACTGGAGAGGTCGGTGACGGGAAAGTGTTTGTAATTCCGGTGGAAGAGGCCATAAGGATTCGGACAGGGGAGACGGGAACAGACGCGATATGAACGTACCCTTTCGTGAGTTGGAAAAGCCCGCAGCTGAGCTTGCCCGACAGTTGATGTCCGGTGAGGGTGAGGCGAGGGACATCCTGAAGCGAATGGGATTCAGGGAGCCTGAACGGGTTTTCGAAATTTTGAACAAGCTTGCGGAGCCGGGCGAGAGACCACCTCTCCCGGCCAAATTTTTCAAGGAGCTGGTGGATTCGCCCAATCCGGATATGGCGCTGGGTAACTTCGAGCGTCTGGTTCGGTCGGTGGTCAGCGTCGCAAGTTTCTATCGTGCGCTGGACGTGGATCCCAGAGCCTGCCATGTGCTGATGCGTCTTTTGGGAGGAAGCCAATTTCTATCGGATATTCTGGTACGGGATCCAGGATATTTCTACTGGCTGACGGAGTCTTCCAATAGACTGGAGGCGAACCCTTCTCAGGAGGAATTGCTGGCAGAATTTGAGACAGGGGTCTCCACTTTCAAGTCGACACAGGCGAAACGGAATGCCCTCAGACGACTTCACAGGAGAGAGCTACTTCGCCTCGGAGCGGAGGATCTGGTTGACGACAGCCCGATAGAGAAAGTCGCTGAAGGACTGTCGGATCTTGCAGATGTGTGTTTGCTTACGGTGCTTCGGATAGTTTCGCACGATGTCGAGGCGGAATACGGACGACCGGGTCGTCGGGATGGCAGCGCTGCCGAATTCTTAATTGTCGCCCTGGGGAAGCTGGGAGGGAGGGAGCTCAATTTCAGTTCAGATATCGATCTGATGTTCGTCTACTCCGAAGAGGGTGAGACTCAGGGTGGGAGCAATGGGTCGGTATCCAATCAGGAATTCTTCTCTGGACTTTCCGAACGATTGATCGATGCACTGACGGGATCTTCCGAGGAGGGGTTCCTTTATCGCGTTGATCTGCGTCTGCGTCCAGATGGCAAGTCTGGGGCGCTGGCCATGCCGCTTTCGGGGTACGAAAGCTACTATGCCAGACGCGGAGAGCTCTGGGAAAGACAGATGCTCATCAAGGCTCGCGCCTGCGCTGGATCGATGGCGCTGGGGGATCGGTTCATCCAAATGGTGCGCCCTTTTGTGTATCCAGGATACTTCGAGGTGAGCCCGGTTAAAGAGATCCACCGGATCAAGGTGAGTATCGAAGAGAGGATCGGGAGAAGGGGTGAGGGAGAAACCCATCTGAAGCTCAGGCCGGGAGGAATTAGAGATGTAGAATTTATTATTCAATGTCTACAGCTGCTTGTGGGTCGCATCCATACCGATGCTCGATCACCAAATACGGTCCGGGCAATAAAGCAATTGCAGCGGGTGTCCGCGCTTTCGGAGGCGGAAGCAGCAGGACTGAGGGAAGGCTATCTCTTCTTTCGCCGACTGGAGCATCGGATGCAGATGATGAAGGGACAAAGTGATTACATTCTGCCCCAATTGGAGCACGAACAGTTTCCACTGGCTCGATGCCTGGGTTTCAGAAAAACGAGCATGTACAGGGCGAATCTTTCCCAACACCTGGAGACCGTGCGATTTGTCTACAGGAGCATTTTTCCGGAAGAGGAAACGGGCGAGGGTCGCTCTCTGGGTGTGCTGTGCGATCTGGATGCTGGTGATGAAGAGGCCCTCAAGTTTCTTCACGGACTCGGATTCACCCGGACGGAGGAGGCCCACCGAAATCTGATATTTCTTGCATACGGTCACGTACCGAGAATCAGGGGGACGAGAGCTCGGGAAAGCTTTATCGAGCTGGCACCTTCGCTGATGATCGCGCTGAAGGATGCTCCCGATCCAGATCAGGCGTTGGCAAATCTAGAGCGGGTGATAGCCGCATACGGGGCGGGCGATACGGTATTCCGAATGTTGAGTATTCACGGCGGAGCAAAAAACCTGCTCCTCTCACTGTGCATAAACAGTCCATTTCTGGTCGGTCTCATGGTCCGGCATCCAGGGCTGCTTGACTGGATCGTAAGCCCAGACGTGCTCTACGAAGACCGAACTGCGAAGGAGATGAAGGTCGAACTCGAGACGGTTGTAGCACGAGTTGAGCAGGCGGGAGATGTGGCGGTGGGCATGAACGCCTTTCAGAATCGGGAACTGCTCCGAATCGGAACAAGAGATGTTGTCGGTCTCGCGGATACTTTCGAGACGTG
>CAVOEZ010000101.1:0-9457 GCA_963694355.1 Latescibacteria bacterium UBA2968
GAGATCTTCCTCCGCCAGCTTGGAGCGTGTGAATACCTTCGACTCAACTCCGTGAATGGACCTCCGGAGCTCGCCCAGCATCCCGCTGTCCTTGTCGGTACCAATGAGATGGATTTTTTCTACCAGAGACTGGAACGCCTGGCGATATCAAAATATTCCATCATACAGAGTGAACGAATTGGTTGTTGAAGCATCCCTCAGAAACCCGTTAATGTTCGCTTCGAACAGTTCAAGACTTCGCTTGTCCTTTCGGATCAAAAAGTCTTTCTCATAGCGCCGGCAAGTCAGCATCTGCCGTTCAAAGTCTTCATAATCCGAATTCTTCAACTCCGTTTCGACTCCATGAATCGCGGACCGTAGAGAACCGCGAAGGCCGTCGTTTTCCGTGAGTCCAATTTCCATGGTCGCATAAATGACATTCTTGAAATTTGTCTGGTAATTAAGAAGGTCCCCTGGCAGTTCAGAGACCACATTCGAACTCCCAAGTCTCTTTGATGTGCGTTTCAGATCCTCCAATGAGGTCTGGTGTTTAACTGCATAAAGTGTGTCACTACGCGCCAGGAAGTCTTTTTCGTGACGTCGACAGGTCAACATCAATATAGTAACCTGTCGGATGTCCTCGATATTGCTGGATGTTTCGATAATTTTCGAGAAATCATAGGCGGCGAAAATGCCAAGTAAAAATATTGAAATTCCCCAGATAATGTGTGATATTCGTCGTTTTATGTGCACGGCTCTATCCTTTTTCGAGATGTGGTTTGTGAAAAAACACGCGCCCAAGCCACCTTTTGGATTTGCGACACAGTCTCAGATCTGAAGAAGAAACACAGTCCAGATTCCGTTAGTGGGAAACTCGATTCTTTATAGACACACCTCCTTGAAGAAGAGGATCCACTGCTTCTCAATTTGTCCACGATTTTAAAACGTAACAGTAATCGGGCAAGGCCATTGAGGCGGTTGCCGACCAAGACCCAGTGCCGTCGCTCGTAAGCGCGGTTGACACATCAGGCAATCCTGCCGCAGACTGAATAAGCACAGACGAACTGAATCTGTCTCCATTGAAGGGATTCCATGGCCAATCAGAATCACCCAGGGCCTACAGAAAAAACCTTTGCGGATGCCCAAGCCGCGCTGGATCCAATCCTGGCGAACGCAAAATTCCTCGGGCTTCTTCGTGGTGCGTTAAATTGTGGCATTTTCAAGGTTACCACAAAGCCATCTACCCCGGACCAGATTTCCAGTGCCTTGAACCTGCCTGAGGATCTTGTAATCGACCTCTGCTACGCTCTTGATGCGCATGGTGTATTCCAGTTCGAGAACGGGAGATACTGCCTGGAGGATCACTGGGCGATTCTGACCAATCCGGATTCCCACAGGCCACTCGGAGGCATACTCGATTTCAATCTTGTAGAATCCAGGGTTCTCGAGCACATCGGCTCACTGGAAGATGACTACTGGGAGGCAACTCCCTTCGATCGTCTCGCTCTCGCCAAGGGAGCGACAATTGACCCGACGTCATCCCGTAGCCCTGGGATATTGAGATCAAACCTGCAGAAGCGATTGCCGGAAATCCACGAAGTCCTGGAGGCGGGTGGGCATTGTCTCGAACTGGGTTGCGGAATGGGCGGAGGTCTATTGACTCTGGTTCGAGCCTATCCAAAAATGACCGCGGTCGGTATTGACCTGGCTGCCGATCTACTCCAAGAGGCACAGCAGACGGCAGTGAATTTTGATCTGTGCGATCGAATTACCTTCCACCAGGGAGATGCCAGTACCTTCGAAGTCCAGCAAGTGTTCGATGTCGTGCGTTGGAGTCAGTTCTACTTCCCGATGGAGAGTCGGGCAGGGTCGCTTCAGGTCGCCTTTCGGGCGCTCAAATCGGGAGGCTTCCTGACAGCCCCCTTGCGGATCGACGCGTCCGTCCTCGAAACCAATTTGCACTCGGAACAGGGCAAAAAGTACACCCTTGGCCGTGCGTATCTTCGTTCCTGGGGTGTGCCGGCTTTAAGTACACAGGAAGTGCAGGAGGAGATGGAAAAGGCGGGATTCATTTCCCCCCTGCCAATCGAGACGGGTCATAATCACACCATGCTTGCCCGACATCCATAGTTACATTCCTGGATATTTCTAGAGGAGAATGTAAGCACATCATCCAACAGATTGCTGACGGTTACCCCAAAAAACGTAGATCTGGAAATTCGCATAGGAGTTTTTGCAATTGAAGAACGCATCCTCACCAGAAATTCCGGTGCGCTCGCAGACTCGTCTGACCGACCGACACGACAGCGCGCGATGGGACCACTATGTGTCCCGCGAGGGCGACACCATAGTGGCAACGTTTCCCAAGTGCGGCACAACCTGGATGGAGCACATTGTACTCAACCTGTTTCACTACGGTGGATCCATCCCGCCAATCAAGGACGTCGCGCCCTGGGTTGAGCGACGCACCGGTCGTCAAACCGGCGGAACTGCTGACCAGCCGATTCAGGAAGTTGTAGATATGCTGGCACGTCAGAAACATAGGCGTCAGCTAAAGACCCATCTCCCCCTCGACCACCTGCCCTTTCATCAGGAGGTGAAGTATCTCGTCGTCGCACGTGACGCAAGAGATGCCTGTATGTCGATGTTTAACCACTCCTGGGGACTGGGTTGGCACGACGACAACAAGGATCTCCGAGAGTTCTGGAAAGAATGGATCATGAATCAAGGACCGGACCACTTCGACTATTACGATCAATTTTGGAAGTACAGGCATCTGAATAACATACTGATGGTTCACTTCAACGACCTGAAGAAGGATTTGAAGCGTGAGATCCACAGAGTTGCGATCTTCCTTGATATCGAAACGACGAGTGGCATGCTCGATGCAACTGCGGAAGCCACCACATTCACTTCCATGAAACGGAATGCGGACAAGCTTCTTGGGGACATGCAGGCCTGGAAGGGCGGCGCAAACACCTTCATCAACAAGGGTACGAATGGCAGGTGGCGGGAGGAATTGACGGAGGAAGACCTGGCTCTCTACGAACCGATGGCGTCTGCTTCCACGTCACCCGAATGCCGAAAGTGGTTGGAAGGTGGCCGGACAGCAGTTCAACCATAGCCTTGTTCGATCCACGAAGGGATCTCAGATGACACGCAAAGCTGCAATCGAACTGGCGCGGGCCTATTTCGACGACGGAACATTCGAGGCCGATCTGAGCCGATACGTTGCGATTCCTACCGAGAGCAGGAATGCTTCACGGACCGGGGAGATGCAAGCCTACCTGGACCTGATGCGTTCTGCGCTCGAAACCATGGACTACAGATGCGTTCTGTTGGGAGATCCTGATTCCGTGGGGCAAACAATCCTTGCGGCTGAACGAATCGAGGATCCTTCACTGCCTACAGTTTTGACATATGGACACGCCGATGTGATCCTAGGCCAGGACGCAGATTGGGAAGACGGACTTTCTCCCTGGGAAGTCACTCGCCGAGGGGAGCGTATTTATGGTCGGGGCACCGCAGATAACAAGGGGCAACACACCATCAATATTGCAGCGCTTTCTTGCGTTTTTCAGGCGAGAGAGAAACTGGGCTTCAACTCTCGAATCATGATCGAAACAGGGGAAGAACTCGGGTCTCCCGGGCTGCGCCACTTGTGCGAGGAACACCGAGACCTCTTCACCGCTGACATACTGATCGGCTCGGACGGCCCCCGAATGCATCGGGATCGCCCATCCATCGTAATGGGTACTCGCGGCTTGATGAACTTCGCGCTTCAGGTCAATCTTCGCGAAGGCGGCCATCACTCCGGCAATTGGGGAGGGGTCCTGGCGAATCCAGCAGTGATCCTCGCCAACGCCCTTGCCTCGATCATCACCGGACAAGGTCACGTTCAGGTCGTAGGAATCCACCCTCACTTTATTCCCGATTCGGTGCGCGCCGCTCTGCAGGATGTGCAGTTGGAAGCCGGCAACGACGGTCCGGAAATCGACGAAAACTGGGGTGCGCCGGGCTTGTCCCCCACAGAACGTGTCCTGGCGTGGAATACATTCGAAGTCCTCGCAATGACGGCTGGCGACCCAAACCATCCTGTCAACGCGGTTCCCCCCTCTGCTACTGCCCATTGTCAGATTCGCTACGTGGTTGGACGAGATCCAGAGGGTTTTCTTCAGGCACTCAGAGCTCACCTCGACGAGCGCGGCTTCGAGCAGGTGGAAATCATACCACGTCAGAACAAGAAACCTGCTCCGGCGACTCGGCTTGATCCGGAACACCCCTGGGCACAATGGGCCGCGGCTTCAGTAGAGCGGACGATCGGATTGAGACCGGATGTCGTACCCAACGCGGGTGGTACGCTGCCAAACGATGTTTTTACGGAGACTTTGGGCATGCCGACGCTATGGATTCCACATTCCTACGCATCATGCGCTCAGCACGCGCCAAACGAGCACCTGCTCGCCCCGCTGGTACGTCAGGGGCTTGAAATTATGACCGGGTTGTATTGGGATCTCGGAGAACTCGAGATTCCTCTCTCCTATGGCACCCATCGCAACCCAACCGAAAGGAACCTTCTGTGAAAAAGCCGGATTTTGCCAAGTACTACCGCTACGATGAGTTGACGGAACTCATTCAAACCTATGAGAAGGAATTTGTCGGACTGGCGGAGGTTTCATCCATTGGCAAGAGCCACGAAGGTCGCGACATCTGGGCGTTGACCATCACCAATCTCGACTCTGGTGATCCCTCCGAGAAACCAGGGTTCTATGTCGATGGAAACATACACGGCAGCGAAGTGACTGCATCGTCAACAGCACTCTACTTTGCCTGGACACTTCTGTCCGGTTATGCGAATCAGCAATCCATTACGGATCTGGTTGACCGGAACACCTTCTATATCATCCCGGCCGTGAGTCCGGACGGTGTGGAGTATGTATTGTCGAACACGGGAATCGTACGCAGCGGCACACGCGTGTATCCGCACGAAGAAGCGCGTGACGGCTTGCATCCCGAAGACATCGATGGCAACGGTCATATCCTGTCGATGCGAGTCGAAGATCCCGGCGGCGGCTGGAAAGTTTCCACAAAAGACCCTCGTCTACTCGTGCATCGGCGATTTAACGACGCCGAAGGCACATTCTATCGCGTTTTCCCCGAAGGCCATATCCGCAACTTCGACGGTGTAGAAGTAAAGGTTGCCCCGACCAGGCACGGACTGGACTTCAACAGGAACTTTCCGACAGACTGGCAACCCGAAGCCAAGCAATCAGGGTCCGGAGAGTACCCTTTTTCAGAACCGGAAACGCGCGCAGTGGCTGAGTTTATCACGAGCCATACGAACATCTGTGGATTCCACTCTCTGCACACCGGCATGGAAACCATCATTCGTCCACCGGTACTTCAACCAGACAAGGAGCTCCCTCCGGACGATTTGTGCAACATCCTGGAAATCGCCCACTACGGTGTGGAGGCTACAGGATACGAGCTGTTCTCTCTGGCAAAAATGATGGAAGACATCTATGAGGCCCACGGATCATTCAGCGCCTGGATTTTCGAGCAACTCGGCCTACTCGTCTTCGTGGAGGAACTGTGGGACCTGAGGGCGCGAAGTGTTAAAGACTACACTGAACTGAGCAAGATGATCAAAGAAAGCGATCTGGATGGCCAGGAAGAGGTCGAAGCGGCTGCTTTGAAGTGGAGCGACGAGGAGTTGAACGGAGAAGGTTTCTTAGACTGGCAGCCATTCGACCATCCACAATTGGGTCCAGTCGAAATCGGAGGTTGGAAACGGTTGCTCCGGAACAACGCGCCGCCGCAACTGCTCGAGGAGATCGGCGAGAAAATTTCCCGGTTCCTGATCGCTCACGCGCAGGCCAATCCAAGACTGCACGCCGAATTTCACCAGGTGGAAAAGGTCAGCAAAAAGGTCTTCCGCATCACAGTATCAGTCCGCAACGACGGACACTTGCCAACCCACATCACTCAGTTGGCCGTGCAGCTCAAACAGGCCAAACCGATCGTGGCACGGATCCACCTGGGAGAAGAGGACGTCCTGATTGGGGGTGACGTCAGACAAGAGATTGGGCAACTGGACGGCTACGGAGGAGGAGGTAGAATCGATCGACCATCCGAGGGTTTACGGCGGAAGAAAGTGGAATGGATGGTGCGCTTTGCGGGAGAACCGGCGGCGAAGATAGAAGTGGCCAGTCAGAAAGCGGGGGTTGTACGCCTCGACTTTGCAGTGCCGCTGAATGCGAGCATACAAGGAAGGTCATGAACAAACTAAATTTCACCAATCGCTACCGATCGGAAAGCCCGATACTGACCGCGGATAAATCGTGGGAAGAAGGTGCTAGCCTGAGGGCAGTTTCGGTCTTCTCTGAGGAAAATGGAAAACGCCTCCGTCTTTATTATTTGGTGTGGTACAGAGAGGAGCCGGTCAAGAATGCGCTGTGCGTGGCATATTCTCAAGACGGCCTCAACTGGGAGAAGCCCGATCTGGGGGAGGGAAACAACGTCGTGATGCGGGGATCCGGATGCAGGTTGAATTGGGGGGTCTTTTTCCCCCAGCAGGTCATCTTTGATCCTCATTGTGAAGATAAGGATTTGTGTTGGAAAATGGTCTATTGGGACAGACCGACCCAGGAATTTCCTCAAGGCCTCTGCCTTGCTGCAAGCACGGATGGCTTGACCTGGAAGCCGCTGTTCGATTATCCAATCATTACAAATCAGAACGATGGTTCCTGCCTGATCACTGCGAATGAACGGAATCCGATTCGCTGGTTGGAATGCAAGTATTACATCTACCAGCAGACATGGAAATACAACCCTGCACGGTCGGGAGAACGTGAGAGTCTGCCAAAGGTCCATCGGCATATCTCCATCTGGGCGGCCAAGACATTCGGACGCGGATGGATTGGGCCCACCGTTGTGCTTGAGCCGGACGAAGATGACCCTTCCGACCATCAATTCTACTGGCTAACCCCTTTCCACACGAACAAGGGGTATGGCGGATTTCTGACGGTTCTCCACTCTGACGATCAAACTGTGGACCTTCAGATCGTGACGAGCCTTGACGGATGGGAGTGGCAGCGAGAGAACAATCGATATCCAATCCTTACTCCGGGAGATCCGGGCCGGTTTGATTGTGGAATGGTTTTTTCCATTTGCGGACCTATGCGCGTTGGTGAGAAGGTTTACATCCTATATGGCGGTCAGTCCTGGACCCACGATCAACGACCAGCCTACCCGGATGTGAACCTTGAAGGACCGGAAGCGGGAATTGGCGTCGCGGAGGTGGATCCAGGTATCCTCGATATGAACTCGAATCCAGTCCGGCAATCAACAATGTGATCGGAGCGTGGATAAATACAAAGTGCCCAACCGCCGTAATCTCGATGGGCGTCGAAGACACGGGGAAGTGTAGGTACACGCCACCACCGAGGAGATAGAGGGCTTCTCCGAAACTGACAGGCCTACGTGCCAGGCCCGCCCAAATTAGAAGCCCCGGCTGACGATTGCCGTCAGTTCTCGGCGTGCGATCCCCGATGTTCACTTTTCCCTGAAAACCTGAATGAGTCTTTCACTCTGAGTGTATAAGGTATCGAAGGTGATTACGCGCAAGGTCTTGCGGGATGGGATCTTGCGCATTTCTGTGTGGATGGGTCTCTGTTTTGCAGGATGTAGCGAGTGATCTGGAAGCATGAACACTCAGGAGAAACGATATGGCGGGAATGGCGGGTTGCAGAGGGATCGATGGTGTTGCGGAGGTCGATCTGCCCAGAGAGAAGTTGGAGCGTGTGGGGCCGGAGGCCCTTGCGGACGAAGAGCTCCTTGCGATCCTGTTGCGGACGGGTTATGAGGGAATGAATGTGCTCGAAGTTTCCAGGGCGATCCTGCAGGCACACGGACCGGGAGATCTGCTGGATCTGAATCTGGAGGGTTTGACGGGGATCAAGGGGATCGGGCGGGCAAAAGGCGCAGGCCTGGTCGCTGGATTTGAATTTGCACGGCGTGCCCTGAAACAGGGAATGGGAATCGCGCCTTCGATTTCCCACCCGTGCGATGCGGTGGGATTGCTGGCAGACATCAAGGATCGGCGGAAAGAGCATTTCGTGGCGATCTTCCTGAACGCACGGAATCAGATCATCTGTCGCGAAGAGGTGTCGATCGGAAGTCTCAACGCGAGTTTGGTGCATCCAAGGGAAGTCTTTATGCCGGCGGTTGGCTCTGCGGCGGCGAGTGTGATTCTTGCGCACAATCATCCCTCGGGGGATGTGACCCCCAGCAGAGAGGATATAGAACTGACGAGGAGAATGGTTCAGGCCGGTGAGATTATGGGTATCGAGGTGCTGGACCACATCATCATTGGGGCCGAGCGGTTTTTGAGCATGAAGGAAGCAAATCTGTTTTAAGGTGGGAAGGCTTCGAAGAAGGACCCTCTAGCCTGTGGTTGGGATGCTTCGAGTCTGTGAATGGTTTCGAGCAGGCCATGGAGTCGGACGGGCTTGGTCAAATATCCATCTGCACCCGCCTCGTACAGCAAATCTGCAACCCGGTAATCATCCACACCGGTGATAACGATCACCCGGCTTTCAGGAGAGATTGCTTTGATTTGAGGCAGGAGTTCAAGGCCGCTTGTTTCTGGCATCCTTACATCCATGAGAATGATATCGGGATTGAAGTTCGTGAGCAGCAGGAGGGCCGCTTCGGCCTGATTCGCTGTACGGACCTCGTAATCACGGTCTTGAAGAAAGGTCTCCAGGATGTCACAGAACGATGATTCATCGTCTATTACGAGGATCCGGATCATAGCCCTTGCCCCCAGGGGAGAAATGTGGTTTTGGACACGGAGCGGAAGGTTTCAGCGAGTGGCTCAGTAGACTGTGAATCGATCTCCGAGCCTTTCGATGAAACTTCCGTCCCGTGTTCCTTCAGCGCACGCTTGGCAGTTGTGCTTGGCATCCCTAGATTGCAAAGGTTATGCCATTGGAATATGAACGACAATGGTTTTGCGTATGTGTCGTATTTTTAGATAGTTGGGAATGTTTTATGAGGTGGTGGTTTTCGCAGACGCTCGCCAAAGTATGATGAAATGTTATATTTAAGATGATCACACATATAACATACTGACCAAAATTTAAGAATCATTTGGGGGAACGTGTGGGAATTCTGACCCTGACAACAGATTTCGGACGGCGCGATGCATACGTTGGCGCAATGAAGGGCGTCGTTCTGGGCCTTGCACCGCAGACCAGCCTGGTAGATATCACGCACGAGATCACGCCGCAGGATGTGTTGGAAGCTGCATACGTTCTCGGAGGAGCATATCCGCATTTCCCAGCGGGCGCTGTTCACCTCGTGGTCGTGGATCCCGGTGTCGGCACAGATCGCAGAAGCATTGTTCTCCAGACGGAGGATCACTGGTTCATCGCACCCGACAATGGCGTGTTGAGCGCAGCATTGGAAGGGGAAG
>CAVOEZ010000102.1:0-9393 GCA_963694355.1 Latescibacteria bacterium UBA2968
CTAAGGAGTCCCATACTGAATGCCGACTCGGGATCCAAAAAGACATCCATTTTACCAGGTGACCATTCCCCCGCCAGCAATCGAGAAATTGGGACCAGCATGGCTTCGGGTATATAGGCGTTTTCGACCGTGCGAACGGTGCGTGCAAATCGATCGAATCTCGCCGTGTTCTCAAACGCCTTGTCGATAACGAAGGCCGGCACGCGATCTATTCCGTATCTATCGACCATTGCCTTCCCCTCGGGGGACGTCACCTCAACACTGCGTATGTTAACCCCGGGAAAAAGTTCCCGTGTGGACCGGATGAAGTGCCCGGTCTCGCACAACGTGCAGCCCGCATCGTTCAGGACAACCATCTCGAAGACAATAGGTTCCCGATACTCGCATATCGCTTCGGGTGAACCCGGATCGGCACAGATCCCCACCTTGTTCGCGCGGCTGCAGTCGCGATCGTGATTGCAGGTAGGCAGGGCGACGCACACGTCCAGTTCGGGATTTTCTTCGCAGATGGAGCGCTCAAACACAGCAGCATCGATCACATTCCGGATTTCCCGACCGTTAACCAGCAGGGTCGGTGAAGCATTGATGCCCAGAAGATTTGCCCGGCGAATATTTTCCTGAAAAAGCACCTGCCCTCGGGGTGCTTTGGCCAGCGCTCTGATCTTGTCGGGATCCATCCCCACGCGTTCTGCGCATGAAGCCCAGTTGGGCAGGTAGATTTCCTTGTTGCGACAGAGAATGTACTCAAAATATCTTTCGGGGTACAACGCCATGATGACAACCTGACGAATCCCCTCTTCTATCTCCGGATCCCCGTGAAGACTCCGGAAACGGCCGGAACCTGTGAGCACGTCGGCCTCACATGCGGGCCCTTCTCTTGCCCGTTGAGGCTTGGTCGAAGTGGCCGGTTTCTCTCTCCCGGCTTCCTCCGCAATAAAATGCAAACGAAAATCGATTTGATCGGAAAATTTCAGAATTGTGGGCGCAAGTGCGGCCTCGGCCTCGATCCCATAGGGGCACTGAGCCATTACGAACAGCTCGACTTTTGGTTTACTGCCACCAGCCCGGGCGATCTCTTCCGTCAATGCCTGCTCGATGGTTGTGTCCCTGTGGTCAACCTTCGATATCATTTCCTGGAATCGCTCCTCCAGGTCAGGAGTCTGGCGAGCAGTGTGACAGGCTTGGCAAACGTCGACACCCACACGTCCTCTGATATTTTCTCTTTCGGGTCTGCGCACGTGATGCGCTCCTGGGCCGTGGCAGCTCTCGCATTGAACCTGCCCAAGGGGGTCCTGCCCAATCGCGAACCCGGATGGATAACCGTAACCGGTGGCATGACAGGTGACGCAATCGGGCCGGAAATGTGATTGTGTTTTTTGCAGCCGATCAAAGGTCTTCGCGTGAGGTGTCGTGTGCCAGTCCCTGGATTCCACAGCGTGGCAATCCCCGCAGACCTTCGCCCCCACGTAGCCGTTCCCGGAAGTGAGTAAAGTTTTTTCCTGTTCGAACCCTATGAATCGCGGCAGTCCTGCCTCACGCAGTTCGGGATTGGTGCCAATTTTCGTATAAAAATCCTGAACGATTTTGTCGATATCCCCGGCTTTCACGAAACCCCCTTCCACCGGAATTCGGTCAACGGTGGAATGAACGGTGCCGTCATCCCTCACGTCGAGAACAGCCTTGCCCACAACTTCCCCAAAAGGAAGCGTACCCAGAAGTAGCGTAGCCCCGAACTGCTCGGTCGGACGCCGGGATCTGCTGCCAATGATCACATCTAATCCCGGGACCGATTCTGCCAGGTGCCTGTTCCGCTCCTCCGGAAGGTCGCTGAGCACGATCACCAGAGACACGTCAGCGGGTAATGCACTTACGCCCTTTCGCAAGGCCTCTGCAGGATCTTCCAGCTCCAGGCGCACAGATGCCACCACGCTGTCGATACGCACGGAGGCTACACCCATTACAGCAACCTCGTCTCCAGCGGATCCGGATGTCACGCCGAACACGGCCACGTGACGTCCGCCCGACTCGAAGACTCGAAATTTCGGCGCTCTCCAGCTGGATCCCAGGGCAGATGCAATATTGCTTGCAACAAAGGCCACGTCGGAGCTGTCTAGCAGAGACATCGTCGTTTTTCCACCAAATCGGAATTCGCCGGCGCCAAGATTGGCCGCCCGATACGGTATTTTCGCCATCCCCTTCAGATGTGCCTCGTTGCGCTTCTGATCTAACTCGGAAATCCCGTCGAACAAGTCGCCGGCATCAAGCACAAGCGCTTGAGGATGTGCAGAAAGGAGATCACGAATCACGGTTGTGCGGCGGGACAGGCTTCCCGGTTTTCCCGCCTCGAGAATGCTTCGCGTCCCACCGGTGTAGATGAGGACAACCTGATTGGAAATGGAGGATGCAGGCTCCGATGCACATCCTGCGACCAGAATGGGCATCAAAGCTGCCATCAAATAAAGTCTGCAACGGGTCCTGATCACGGTGTTCGACGTCCTAAAAAAATAACCACCCTTTAGGGAGTGGCCGCAATTTGAGATTTGGTCCTTTAAGACTATGCTGCGTCACAGCAAACGAATCGCTCCTCGTCGGGAGCAAGAAACAGCCCCTTGCAAATACTGCAGCGGCCCAGCCTGTGAACAGAAGGGCTGGCCAGGAAGCGTCCCAGACTGGCATACATACCGGCCACGCCTTCGATATTGGCAAAGAGAAACGGTTTGGCGGAGATCATTTCAAGTGGATTCGTCCAGTCCGCGGAAGATGAGAAATGGGGATTGGGCACCAGGGAATGGTCTATCCCCTTCAGACGCTTGTTGACAAGCTTGGCGATCTCTTCGAATATGCCCGTCCTTAAATCACCTGCATTCGAAACCACATCCAGAAACCGATGCAGCAGTGCCACGATATGGTCGGTGGCCTCCACATAAACTTCCTGCTCTTCCCTCTCCCACCACTCCCGCAGATTGACAAACCGCACCCATTCAGCTTCCTCATTGCTCAGAAAGGAAACCACAGGTGCCTTTATGATGGAAGTCGATTCCGCCACGGTGTTCTCGTTCAATCCCAGGGCTGGTGTGAGGATAATGAAAAAGGGCCGTCTCCCAAACAAGAGACGGCCCTTTTCAAGATAATGATCTGCTTACTTCAACAGCATCATACGGTTTGCGTCCACAAATTTCCCTGCCTGCATCCGATAAAGATAAATTCCGCTGGCCACCTGCCGGCCCATCTGATCCGTGCCGTCCCAGGTCACCGTATAATATCCAGCTTCAAGACGTTCATTCGCCAGAACGCGAATTTCCTGACCCAGCAGGTTGTAGATTACAAGCCTCACCTGTCCGGCTTCCGGGAGCTGATAGGTAATATTGGTGGAGGGGTTGAACGGATTGGGCATATTCTGACCGAGCCCGAAGCTGTCTGGCAGGGGCTTCAGGTCAGCGATCTCGATATTCGCCAGTACGTCGATGTTCCCTTCGAAGCCCACCAGGACACCTTCTGAAATCTGGAAATCTTCTGAGAGCGGGGTTCCCGTGATCTTGAACGTAAGTTCCACCAGTTTGCCTTCACCGGTTACGGCCTGGCCGTCCACCTTCATTGCGCCAATGGAAAGCTCCCCGGCGGTTCGTGAAGACGACAGGAAAAGCGTCTGCTGGTCTGAACTGGCGCTCA
This sequence comes from Latescibacteria bacterium UBA2968, assembly GCA_963694355.1. Lineage (GTDB taxonomy): Bacteria > Latescibacterota > UBA2968 > UBA2968. Next base: position 3,670 of record CAVOEZ010000102.1, read on the forward strand.
GGAGGTTCCCTTTAACTTCCTTGGCTTCCACAAATTCATACTTGGCTGTGTCGAAATTGAGCACGAATCCGTAACCTTTGAGATTCTTCGTTTCAGCCATCGACACCTGCAGCTTCAAAATGCCTTCGTCTCTGGGCGAGTTGGCTGCGCGCTCCAGCGTCAACTGGGCAAAGGCGTTTTCGCCGCCTGTAATCGTAAGCCCGTTGGTCATATCACCTGCGAATACAGCACCGGACATCGTAAGGCCTGCAATCAGGACCAAAACCACAAGATTTCGCATTTCCAAACCTCCTCTTATTCCCAGGCGAGTTTCACCAGACGGTTATATAGTTATTCTATCGTCATGAAAGATTCAAATATATATGCAAATTTAAGGCTGACAGGTGCGAGTGTCAACCTGTTTTTAAATATACAGACCTGGCATCCTCCGAAATTTTTCTGCCACCTCATGCAAAACATCTCCCTATTATACAACAATTTATATCTGTGTAAATGTGAACACTCCTGACAACGTCCATACGCCTGGAAGGCCCGATCCCAATCAAAAAGATGACCGGGATAAAAAATAGTTCCGGATCGAAGTCACAAGACCCTGAATGGTCACATCGTCTTCTGGAGCGGAAACGGCCACATTCATCCCATTTTCACCTGCCGTTTTTGACGTCGATGGACCGATGCAGGCCGCAGGGGTCTCAAGCCATTTCTGATCGGTAAGGGGGGGCATCAATGTAATAAGATTGCGGACTGTGGAGGAACTCGTGAACGTAAGTAAATCCAGTTCGCCCTCAGCAAGCGCACGTTTCACCGTTCCCGGAATATCATCCGGGACCACCGTACGATAGACGACTACCTCCTCGACAGTGGCTCCCGACCGTATCAGTGCGTTTGCGAGGTGCTCCCTTGCGACTTCCGGACGAGGAATGAGGACCCTTTGCCCGTCCATCACTTCTTCCTTAAATTCGACAGCAAATCCCTCGGCAGTATGCACTGCAGGACATAAATTTACGAGAATATGATAACTTTCTACACGATCCCGGGTAGCTGGGCCAACAGCTGCAAATTTAGTGTTTTGGAAGATGCTAATGTCCTCGCCTGTGCCGAGGACACGTTCGAAAAAACGGTCCACTGCGTTCACACTGGAAAAGACCACCCAGCCAAATGAATCGGCCTCCGCTATGGCCCTGTCAACGGGCGACCAATCTTCCGGCGGATCGAACCGAATGGTCGGGGCCTCCAGCACTTCGGCGCCCAGGGCCTCGAGACTTGCTGCCAATCTATCGCTTTGATCCCTGGCGCGTGTGACGAGAATACGTTTTCCGAAAAGTGGGCGGTCTTCGAACCACCCCAGTTCCAGACCGGCCACCTTTCCCACTACGATTACGGCCGGACTTTCGGCGGAAATATCACCCAGCTCATCGAGGCGCGTCCGGAGGGTTCGCTGCGTGGGCAATGTGCCGCGCTGTATGACCGCCACGGGGGTTTCGGGCGGGCGTCCGCCATCCATAAGTCTTCTGGCAATTTCCGCCCGGTTGCGGACACCCATAAGAATAACAAGGGTACCGTCGAGCCTCCCTAACGCACCCCAATCCACTTCGGGGGTGCCGTCCAGGGATGCACGGTGGCCCGTTACTATCGTGACATAAGGTGAGAAATCCCTGTGCGTTACGGGAATTCCTGCGTAGGCTGGCACAGAAACCGGACTGGTGACACCGGGGACCACTTCGTAAACGATACCCGCCTTCCGGAGATGTTCCGCCTCCTCGCCCCCCCGGCCGAAAAGAAACGGATCGCCCCCTTTCAACCGTACGATGGTCTTCCCTGCCCGCGCGCCATCGACCATCAGCGTATTGGTTTCATCTTGCTGTCTGTTTTGCGTACCGGGCTTTTTCCCCACGTCTATAATTTCGCAATCTGGCCTAACGTGCTTTAGGAGGGCTGTGTTGGCCAGGGTATCGTGCAAAACAAGATGGGCTTGCTGTAAACAACGCAAGCCCTTCAGAGTTAACAGTTCGGGATCTCCGGGTCCCGCGCCCACCAGAAACACTTTACCTCCGTCCATCTACATCCCTTTATATATCCAGCGAATACAGAATCTCATCAGCGCCCTGTGATGTCAGGATTTCCGCCAGATCAGTTCCGTTTTCCACGGGGCGGCCAGGATCTCCTTCCAGGCGCCCCCTGACCAACTGCGAGCCATCGGGAAGCGCAACAACTCCGTCCATGATCATCTGATCTTCTTCCAGCCTTGCCCACACGCCGATGGGTACCTGGCAGCCCCCACCCAGGACCTCCAGAACGGTTCGTTCCGCCTGTACACAGCACCTTGTCTCGCTGTCATCCAAATGGTCGACCACAGCGCCAACGGTATCGTCTCCGGTTCGAATCTCGATCGCCAATGCCCCTTGGCCCGGCGCAGGAATGATCTGCTGTGGATCCAGGAGTTCGGTGATCCTGTCCTCCATATCCAGCCGAATGAGTCCTGCAGCCGCAAGCACAACCGCGTCCATAGCTTCCGAATCCATTTTGGACAGCCGTGTCTGCACATTTCCCCGCAGGTCCTCCAGAACGAGATCAGGCCTGGCATACTGGAGCTGAGCCCTTCGCCGAAGACTGCTCGTGCCCACGCGTGCCCCCTCTCTAAGCGAATCCAGATCCGCACCAACCCGGCTCACCAACGCGTCCCTCACATCTTCCCGCACGCTTATTGCGCCAATTTCGAGGCCGGTGGGCAACTCGGTTGGCAGATCCTTCAGCGAGTGAACCGCAAGATCTATTCGCCCGTCCAGAAGCGCTTCCTCGATCTCCTTTGTGAACACACCTTTTCCACCCAGTTGGGAAAATGGGGCATCCAGAATGCGATCCCCGCGAGTATGGATCACCTCGATATCTGCGTCCAGTCCGGGTATGGCTATGGTTAACGCTTCTCTCGCCCATTCCGCCTGCCACAGCGCCAGAGGGCTGCCCCTGCTGCCGATCGTCAATTTCATTCTGAGTGTACCCTTTCAACCTGAACTTCGCGCGTCTGCTTCGGCGGCTCATCCACGTCTTCTTCCCGGAGATCGAAAAGCTGTCTCAATGCACCCACGTATGCCATGCCGTCGCCCGTGTCGGCTGCAGCCTTGAGCTGGGTCTGCGGATCGTGAAGCAGCTTGTTCATATACAACCTGAGCAGGCCAATTACTTTTTCCCGCTGTTCCTCTGAGAACCCCTGAAGTTTTGCCTGCTTCAATTCAGAATCCAGGACCTCCTGGAAGTGGTTTCTCAGGGCTACGATCGTGGGCACAACCTCCAGAGAATTCAACCAGGATGCGAATGCATCTGCTTCCTGTTCTACTATCAGGTTGGCCTTCTCGCCCTCCTTCTGTCGTTTCTGAAGATTCGCTCCGACCACCGACTGAAGATCATCGATGTCGTAGAGGAAAACATTGTAGAGATCCCCCACCGCCGGATCGATGTCCCGGGGAACCGCAATATCGATCAGAAACATCGACTGGTTTCGGCGGCGCTGCATGGCCTCTGCAACCGCGGATTTCTGCAGAATATATACAGGCGCGCTTGTGGAACTGATCACCATATCGGCCTGGTGGAGGTTGTCCATGGCGTCCTGCCAGGCCAGAGCCTTCCCATTTATTTTTTCGGCCAGCTCCTGTGCTCTGGAGTGGGTGCGGCTGGCCACCAACAGAGAATTGACGCCATTTTCGACCAGATGCCGGGCCGTCAACTCGCTCATTTCCCCTGCGCCGATCACCAGCGCGGTGCGCCCCTTAAGATCTCCCAGGATTTTCTTGGCCAGCTGTACTGCCGCAAAACTGATGGAAACTGCACCCACACCGATTTCGGTTTCGGTCCGGGCCCGTTTCGAGGCCTCCACGGCGGTTCGGAACAGGCGATTCAGAATGGTCTTGCTCGACCCTGTTTCCATGCCCACGGCCCCGGCGTCCTTCACCTGGCCGGCGATCTGCGGCTCCCCCAGGATCATGGAATCAAGTCCCGAAGCCACACCCAGCAGGTGTTTTACGGCATCGGCATCGTAGTGGACGAAGATGTGTTTGCGCAGCTCGGATGCAGCCACCTCTGCCAATTCGCTGAAGTGTTCGATTACGCTCTCGATCGAAGATTCCAAACTGTCGGTAACGAGATAGGCCTCGGAGCGGTTACAGGTAGATATCAGCGTGCACTCCTGGATACCCGGCAGCTGTATCATCCGATCCAGAACGGATCTGACACTTTGCTCCGAAATGGCAACCTTGTCACGCACCTCCACGGGTGCAGTTCGGTGACTCAGACCGACTACGACGATAGACATTCAGAGACGATCTCCTCTACACGGTCCCATTTCTTAAGCTGAATCAACCCCAGAACATCCGGAGCGATCAAGCGATCCCAGACTCGCCTGCGCCTGCCCTCATCATCTGGAAACTGCTTCTGAACGCGCGGTCTGATGCGTGTGAGCATCTGGGCAAGATCTACAATGTCGTCACCAACAGCACACTCCAGATCCCGCCGAATGAGCCTTGCAAGAGCCGGACTGCCACCACCGGTGGACACCGCCACCTGCAACGGCCCCTTCCTGAAGGATGAGGGGACGATGAAGTCCCCGGGAACAGTTTGATCAGCGATATTTGCAGGAATCTGTCTGCGGGAAGCATCCCGGGATACACAGAGGTTTACCTCTTCTTCGGACGTTGTGGCGAATACCAGGACGGTACCTTCCAGGTCCGCTTCCAAATACGCCCGGTTTACCCATTCGACTTCGCCGGCATCGGACCGACGCTTTAGGTCGGGTGTGAGTTGCGGGCTAACGAGCTTGACCCGCGCACCGGCATCCAGCAGCCCCGAGACCTTCCGTTCGGCCACGCGTCCGCCCCCAACCACCAGACAGCGCTTGCCTCTCAGATCCAGAAATATGGGATAGAATCCCGTTTCATTGTCCATAGGGTTCTAATTTCCAGATACGATTTTCTAAGGGGTCAGTGGGTGTTTTCCGGAGAAGAACACACCGACGACAGGAAACGCAAAAATGATCAGTCCAAAACCGACAATGGACAGGAGCGCGGCGCGCTTCCCCCGCCAGCCTCCCCAACGTGCAACCTGATGACCGGCGTAGATAATCCAGGTGACAAGCAAAGGGATGAACTCCGGTCTGCCCCACACCCACATTTGATACATCTCCTGATACGCCCAGATGGAACTGGCTATGAATCCACCTGTCAGAAACGCGAAACCGAAGGAGGCTGCAGTGTTGTTGGACTTGTCCAGAGTTTCGAGAGGCGGCAGTCGATCATAGAAGAAACCGAGATGCTTTTTTTGTATTTCTCCGATAAGCATCACATACATGACAGAACTTACACACGAAATGGCGAATGCGGCATAGGCCAGGATGTATGCGAGAACATGTATCCTGAACCAGCTGCCGGTATGCGCAACTGTGGGCACGTGTTCCACGCCTATGAGATTGGCAGCGGCGGTCAGGTGAAGCAGTGTTACAATCGGGGCGATCAGTGCACCCAGTGCCCGGTCCCGTGTGGTGAATTCTAGATACTGATACACAAAAACAACGAGCCAGGCGCATAGAGAAGGAAGCACCTGGCTGTTCAAAGGGATCTGTCCGGTGGTAGAGACCATTCTGACCAGCATCAGCGAATGGATGCACCACCCAAATATCAAACTCCACGAACCAATTCGCCCTCTGAGATCCCCTTTTTTCTGAAAGTTGGCAGCGTA
>CAVOEZ010000103.1:0-9387 GCA_963694355.1 Latescibacteria bacterium UBA2968
AAAATTGCTTGCAAATCAGCCGGATCGTGAAACGCCTCCTGATGCGGAATGAGTACCAAATCATCAGAGACGAGATCGTGGGTAACTATTCCGCCATAACACAACAGGGTGATGGCCACGATCAGAGCACTGGGCGCCGCCTTGCTGATCAGCCATTTCTTCGAAAGGAACCGGATGCCGGTTTCTGGTTTTGCGGCCGAAGTCTCCTCTACCGCTCCTATTTCTTCCATTTTCTGATCAGCCGATGCCAAACTTTTTCAATCTCGTTTTTCTGAACAATGGCGTCTTGCCACACATCCGGGAAACAGGCCAGAGCATACCCAGATCCCTGGGGACCCAATTCTGTAACTGCAAACAGTTCCTTCCCCGAACCGGCCGCCTTTAGCCAGGCTGTGAGAGATGGCTCCAGGTAACCTTCCAGCCAGGTCTGGAAATCTCTATCCAATCCACCCTTCCCGTTTGTAACGGGAGTCTGACAATGGCTCCCGGTGAACGGCCTGAAGTGGATCAACTCGCTGCGCTGCCAAAGATCCTTCCTCTCAGAGAGCCGATCCCAGTAGGCATGTGGTCGCAATTGCTTGATAATTGCCGGGTGCGAATGATCGAAGTTCATGCGCAGCTTCTTTTTGTATTGCTTTTCATACGCCCGTGCAAGTGCAAAAGCCTTTTCAGGAGTCTCTGTGCAGGTATCCCTGTGGACCTCGATCGCCGGCTTGATTCCCAGTTTGTCTCCCGCTTCGATCACACGCCGCGCCACCTTGAGTGCGTCCTGTGTGGGCGTGTCGTGATCGCACAACTGCACGTTCACATGAATGGCTCCCATATCTCGGAACGTGGTCATCTTGGATTCCGCCTCTTTAACGGAACCCACATCCGAGCCGCCCACCACATGCATGCCCTGTTTGTTCAATTCTGCTGCCAGCGCCAGATCCGGGCCAATGCTCATCCCAACATACCCGGCCTCCTTGACCTTTTTGACTTTCGTGACATTGGACCACGGACGCTTCGGTGTCGGATAGCCGGTCAGTGTCCAAGCGGCTGCGATCATATTGAGTTTGGGTTTCGTCGTTACTTTTGCCATCAATACGTCCTCCTGTATGGTTTTCCGCTGAACCTCACGCACATATTCTCTGCGACATTCTACTACATGGGCCCGATTCTCTCGGGGCCTTTGTCCATAACCAGCATCGTGGCATCGAAACTTCTGTGCAACAGATCGAGCTTAAGTTCCAGATGTTCGCTACTGTCCCAAAGATTCTCGAACTCATCAGGATCGGCCCAAAGGTTATACAATTCCCCCAGATTGTGTCCGTGATATACCACAAGCTTATACTGCTCATCCCGATACATCGTGGCGTATGTGCCATCCGGCATATCCACCGCGTCGTAGTATTCACACCTGACATAGTCACGATGATGTTTGGGTGGAATCTCACCAGTCAAAATCCTCAGAAGAGACTTCCCCTGCATCCGGACAGGCACAGGTTCCCCCACCAGCTCCAGGAGTGTCGGAGCGATATCCGTCAACTCCACCAGCGCCTCGCTTCTTTCACCACTCCTGAATTGCCCTGGGAAAGAGAAAATCAAAGGGACCCGAACCAGGCCTTCATAGAACCGACATCCCTTTCTGATCAGCCCGTGGTCCCCCAGCATCTCACCGTGATCGCTTGTAAAGATCACCAGCGTCTGCTCCCTTTGTCCGGTCTCCTCCAGGGCGTCCAGTATTCGGCCGACCTGATCGTCGATCTGCTTGATCATTGCATAGTACGCCGCCTTCAGGGTCCGGGCGTCCCTCGCACCCTCAGACGCCACATCCTCCCCTGCACTCCTTGGAGTTCGTGGAATAATCGGATTCTTTATATCCAGTTCTTCGGGTGTGCGACCGCTCGACTGGAAATCAATCATCTCCAGCTCTCTCTGCTGGACGCGGTCTGATTCCCTGAAAAGGGGTTCTGTCATTTCATTCGGGTCGAACTGCTCACGATAGGACTTCGGTGGATTGAAAGGTTCATGGGGGTCATAAATATTCACACTGGCCATCCACGGCCCTTCCCGATTCTCCCGAATAAAATCGATGGTCTTCTCCCCGCACCAGGTGGTCTGGTGATATTCGGCGGGAACGCCATCCAGACTTTCGGTTAACTCCCCAAGCACCTTTCCCTTCAAACGTACCCAGTCAGCATAGTCATGTCCTGTTTCCCAATCGTCTCTGGGGGCGTGGCTGTATTGCCAGAACCTGTAGCCGTCCTCAACCCGCGGCTCCACTCGCCCCGAAGCACCCGCAAGGTGCAGCTTGCCGATTAATCCACAGTCGTACCCGACATCGGCCAGCATTTTGGTGATCAGCGGCGGGTGATTCGGAAAGTGGGAATTTCCATTGCCATTCACGTGGACGGTACTCGCGTACATTCCCGTCATAAAACTGGCGCGACTGGGCGTACATATGGGACTCTGACAATAGGCCCGTGTGAAGGCCACGCCCTCTTCGACAAGGCGGTCTATATTCGGCGTAGACACACAGGAATTACCCAGGGCGCCGATGGTGTCGTACCGTTGTTGATCGGTGCAGATCCACAGAATATTGGGTACCGACTCCTTCATATATCACTCCCCAAACTTCAGCTCATCTCGTAAAAAGTGTTCCGCGAATGTAGTCCGCATCGCCCGACACGAGGAAAGCCAGTACTTTGCCTACTCCTTCCGCCTTTCCCAGGCTCTTCCTCGTCTGTTCGGCGGATCCGCCCGACTCCTGTGCCTGGGTTTCAACAACACGCATCTTAAGGGGTGTATCTATGCTGCCCGGACAGACGGCATGAACACGAATATTCCGCGACTCCATGCGGGGTGCCAGAACCAGTGAAAGTCCATGAACACCTCCCTTGCTGGCGCCATAGGCATAGGAGGAACTGCCTCCCCGAACTCCAGCTCCCGACGAGATCAGCACGAGCACGCCACCGCCGCTTCTCTCCATTGCGGGGGCCACGTGCTTGGACATCAGAAAACTCCCCTTGAGATTGATATCTATCACTCTGTCCCAGGTCTCCTCCTCAAAGGCTTCAAGATCCACCTGGGCGCCTTCCAGAATGCCTGCACTATTGATCAATCCGTCGATTCGTCCGAAATCCTGCTCGATCCGGGTCAGCGTATCCTGAACCTGTCGTTCATCGCGTACGTCCAATCCATAGCCTCGGGCAGATCCTCCAGCGGACGCGACGGCGTTTACGACCGCATCCACGCCCTTACGATCCAGATCCACAACGGCAACAGAAGCACCGGCTTCACTACAACATCGCACAGTGGCTTCACCAATTCCCGAGGCACCACCCGAAACCACGATCACTTTTCCATCCAGCCGCATACGCATCACCCTAACTTCCGTTTCCCACGCTTTCGCCCCGGGCCCATATCGACCATCTCAACACCTGATCGCATCCACTCGCTCAAACAAGTCTCATCCTCCACAGCACGCACGGCCACACTTCGATCGGCTGCATCCAGGTCCAGATCGCAAATCAGTGTATCCTCGGTAAAGATCCCCGCCTCAATCATAACATTGCCATCCGGGTGAATTACTTTCGACTCACCGTGGGAAGAACCGGAACGATTCAGATCCTCCGGATCGGCAGGCGCGTTCGTCATCACCAAGTAAATCGAATTTTCGGTCGCCCTGCTCACTGGCATCGCGTGGTATGCAGCCAGCTTCCACTCTGCGGTAACGGAACTCTCGCAGCTGCAGAAGAAACACACCTGCGCCCCAGCCGCGGCAGGAAGTCTCACAAGTTCAGGATACCTGACGTCGTGACATATGATGAAACAGCAATCTACGCCGCAAAGACGGTAAATGGGAAGATGCTGTGCCGGTGAACACCACTTCTCTCCCGCCAGATGGATCTTTCCGTATCTGCCACGGGTCTTTCCATCCCGATCCACAACAAGCAGGCTATTGAAACGCGTTTCATCTTCCACATGAGCCGAGCCTACAACTGCTGCAATTCCGTATCGTTTGCACGCCCGAATAATCCTTTGCTCCGCACGCACCAGACGTCCGGGATCCAACCCTTTCCAGAACACTTCATCGCAAGAGTAACCGTAGAGCACACCTTCATGGAAAGCGGCAACATCCACGCGTTCAGCCGCGCACGCCTTCAATCGCCTGACAATGCGATCCGCATTCTGCTCGATATCCTCGCCCGCGTGCATCTGGCAGGCCGCCACCCGAAGCTTCTTCCTCGCCATATCGATCTCCCACCATCCACCTGCTCACACGGGTTTACACATCTTTCAAATAGTCCAGCACCTCGTCCAGGTCCAACACATCTCCAAACTTTGCGTCCATATCGAACAGATTCCATTCATGGGCTTCGGCTGCCCGGTCCTGGACACACGCCCTCGGAACGATCGCCTTGAACCTGTAAGCCCTTGCATCGGTAACGGTGGCCCGGACACAGGCACTGGTGGAACACCCCGTTACGATCAGCGTGTCCACACCTTTATCGATCAAATGGGAGGACAGGTGCGTACCGAAAAAGGCGCTTGCGTTTTCCTTGTAAATCACGAACTCACCATCTTTGGGTTTCAACCGTTCGTCAATATCACAAGCGTGCTCATCCCACGGTCTGAATTTCGTGTCAGATTCCTCGGTCGCGTGCATCGGGGCGACATCTTCCTTTCGGAAGGGTGATGTCGTATATACTACCGGCAGCGATTTCTCCCTGAACACCTTCAGGAGTCTCAGGATTCCTTCAACCGCCCCATCCAATCTGGACGAGCCCGTGGCGTAGGCCGGATCCGTCCACCCATACGCCATATCGATGACTACAAGCCCCGGATTTTTCCCAAATCCGAATCGCTTGAGAAAGACACCATGCGTGTCATAGTAGTCCCGTACGGACTGGATGGCTTGCTCAACGGGTGTCGGATCCATCTAAATTCTCCTGAACATAAGTAACCGGTATCATACTCCCACTCATCTGCGAGCTCCTAATCAGACAATACATCCGGCGCATATCCGAACAGCGCCGGTGCACCACCGGTATGTAGAAACAGAATGGGTCCCGAATCCTTCAGCCGACCCTCGCGAATATGGGCGAACAGCGCAGACATCGCCTTGCTCGTATAGACCGGATCCAGGAGAATACCCTCACGCTGTGCGACCGTCTGCAGCGCCTCGATCCCGGCCGGGGTCGGTACGCCATAGTGATCCCCTACAAATTCCTCACTGCTGTCGAAATCAGACTCGGAGAGGGTCACATCGAGACCGAGCCGTTCTGCAGCCTGGTTTGCCATCTGTGCCATGGAACGGGTTCGTTCGGGCATATCTGGAAAAGGTGAGAAACCCCTGATCTTGATATCCACATCCAGGAACTTGAATCCCAGCACGAGACCCGCCTGAGTGGTATCCATAGCTGCCACGTACAGCTCCGCAGGATCCACGCGCATCACCCGACACTGTCTGACGATCTCCAGTGCGACCTCCGCATAGGCGATGGCATCCAGATCGATGGTATCCGGTTCGCGTGGCACGTAGGCATTTCGGCCTTCCTTCCTGAGCTGAGCGGCTTCGGCTTGAATCCGGTCCCACCGCTCAGACCAGTCATTATTCTCGAGAATCGTCACCCTGGCACCAAACAACCTCTGCAGAAGGTGGTTCCCCTGGACCTCATCCCTGTCCTTCGGTCGAACAGGAACCATAAACAGACGGAGCTCCAAACCCAGTTTTGCGCACGCGGCGGCAATCTGACGGCAGTAGTTGGATTGAACTGCTGCGCCCGTGATGATCACCTCTGCGCCCTTTTCCAGTGCGTCGGCAAGCGAGAATTCGAACATCCTCGTCTTGTTTCCGCCAAACGCCAGCCCGGTAAGGTCATCCCTTTTGATATACAAAGGGGGGCCGTTCAGGGCCTCTGTCAGCCGCGCCATGGGTTCCAGTGGCGTTGGCCGAACACCCAGCTGAATTCTGGGTAACCGTGCTATCGCCTGCTCAAGTAACTGCTCCTTGCTCGCACCCATCTCATCTCCCGGTTTCAGCTCAGTTGCCTTTTTCCCAACCCTTTTTTCTCGTCTTCGAAAGCGGGTTCTGTCGGTGGCATTCTTCCATAATGGCCACCTGCACCCCGACTTGCTCAGGTGTGATATAAAGCGGAGCGTCCTTCCTGAACACCTTGTAGATATGGTCGTAAAAAGACTTCGACATACTGCTGAAGGTATCCTTCTGCTCTTTGGTCGGGTCCCAGGAATCCTCGTGCCATTTCAGGTCTTCCCGGCAGTAACTGGGACCTGGCAGCGGACTTCGCATGAGATCCTGTTTCGGTGCCTCGGAAGGCTTGAAAAACCGCCACTTCATTCCAGACGGGCCACCCGTAAGACCACCCTGGGTTCCGTACACTTCGTACATATCGTTCGGATATGCATGACAGGAAGAAATCTCAAGATCGATGGCGGGAGAACCCTTACGCGTCAGCAGAATCTTGACATGGTCTTCTGCATCGCCGTAGGTATTGGCTCTATCCATAACACACGTCACCTTCGGCTTCTTCCAATCCAGCAGACAGCATGCCTGATCCATGGGATGGGGTCCCGTATTCAGAAGGTTACCCCCCTTGAACTCCTGCAGCGTCTGCCAGTCCCAGCGTCTTGCATACCCATTGAACGACAGTCGAATCATCACAATTCGCCCCAGCACGCCGGAAGCGATCACCTTGCGCATGTGCTGAAACTGCGGTGCATATCTCGACTGCTGATAGGGTGCAAGAATTTTTCCCGACTTTTTCGAGGCCGCCACCATCCGTCGAAATTCCTGCATACTCCAGGCCAGCGGCTTTTCACAAACCACGTGGTGACCGGCATTCAGGGCGTCAACGGTTCCCTGGGGATGCAAAAAGCTGGGAAGTGAATTCACAACCAGTTCGATATCATCCCGCTTCAACAGCTCTTTGTAATCTGCATAAGTGTCGCACTTCAGCTCTTTCTCGGCACGTTCCCGGCGATCTTTCAGAATATCCGACACCGCTACGATTTGATACTTTCGTGGCGACTTCTTAAACCAGTCTGCATGGATATTCAACCCGCTCCTGCCCTGACCCAGGATACCTACCCGAATGCGTCCTTTGCCTGCCATACCCCACCTCTCCGTTTAGAAGTCCACAAGAAATGATATTCACCAGATCCACAGTTCCGGAGGGTCTCCGCCCTACGGAAGCATCGCAACGTTCTCCTTAGATTTCAAAAATCTGATTTGGAGCAGGGATATGTACGGCCAGGAATCCCTTCTCCTCCAGGGCATGCTTCAGCGGTTCAGACTGTTCCACTTCACCATGCACCAGGAACGGTTCGTGCACCGACACAAAATTGAAGTTTCATACGCTAACCCAGAACCTTTCGCAGCCATTGAAGTTTTCTGTGTTGGTGAAGTGCGCCGCCCCCTTCGTGCCCATTGTACGGGTAAACCTCAATTTCTTTTTGTACACCAGCCGGCATCCAGTTGTAGGACGCATAAACCGTAGAGGCGGGGCAGACGGTATCCCACAGACCCACAGAATAATAGGCGTGACTGACCGACACCTTCGACGCGAGATTCATATTGTCGTAGTAGGAAAGCGTCTCGAAAGCCTGCTCGATCTCCTCGGGAAAACGCTTCATGAAGTCGGTTATTTCCTCATACGGTCCCACGGCCAGGTCGACGGACCTGTGAAAATGGGAAAGCCAGGGCACATCCGGCGCCATCACACGAACATTGGGTGAAAGCGCGGCACATGCAATCGTCAACGCGCCTCCCTGACTGCCTCCAATAGCCGCTATCCTGTCCCCGTCCACCTCCTCTCGTTCCCTGACAGCTTCTACTGCCCTGATCGTATCGAGATACAAATTTCTATAATAGTACTCCTCTTTGTCCAGAATGCCATGCGTGATGAATCCCCGTAGCCCGCCATGTGAGGTCGCCAGAGACTGTCCCGTATTCCCACCCTGGCCCCGAGTGTCCATGATCATCGCACAGAACCCGTTCAACACGTGCGGCGCCAGGGCATGCGGATACTCTCTGCCGCCGGTATACCCGATGAATTGCACAACCGTCGGAAGTGGATCGGGGCAATCAGCCGGTGTAAGAAACCACCCCTTCACCCGTATTCCGTCAACACCGTCAAAGGCCACATCATACACTTTGGCACCGGGTAAAATGTCATTCACAGGAACAAATTCTGCGTTCAAGGGAATCTGTTCACTCTCAGCCCTGCAGCCGCACCAGAACGCATCAAAATCCTCCCTGGCGGTTCGTTCGGGCTTGTATTCTACGAGCTTCTCCAAAGGCATATCAACGGACGGCATATCTTCTCCTCTTGGAAAAATCAATTTCCTGCGAGCTCTTCCATCTCCGCTTCCTCGAGCGCACCCAGGAAATATGGCACACCGAAAAACAGCAGACTCACAAACATCGGACTGAGTCCAACCGCGCCTCTTCGTCTCGGGTCATCACTCCAGTCCTGATCCTGCATCATCTGCCCGAGCACCTGCCTGCCGATCTCCAGATATGATTTGTTACCGCCAAGCCTGAACGCATATCCGAGGTGGCGGCAAACAATCCCACCATATCGCTGTGACACTGCGTGGTCGCCACTCAACTTTTCCGAAGAACCGCAGAACCAGTCTACCGCTTTGAGATAGACCTCTGCCACATCTTCTCTGCCGGTCATGCGGTGCAGCAGCTCGAGGCCGATCATCAGATAATGGGTCTGATATCCTTTCTGATCGGATGCAGGAACCACCCGGATCAAGCTGCTGCCTTCTCCTCTCAGTTTTCTGAATTCGTCATCCGTAAAGGGCGAAGCAGTGCCCATCTCCACAGCAAGCGTGGTCCCCTCGGTCGCCATTCCGTAGGGCGCCTGATCCGGCAGGTGATCCTCTGTTGCCACCTGAAAACGCTTGTGCCAGCTTCCGTCTTCATTCTGACCGCGGGCGATTACCTCATAGACCTCCTCTGCCCGCTTTCGAAATCTCTCCTCCCCCGTAACCTCATAAATGTAGAGGAGACCGCGCAGAGTGTTCGCAATACTTCGCAGACTGAAGCTGAATCGCGGATTCTCGGACCATCGGTATCGTAGGAAAAACTCGCCAGCCTCTCGAAGCACCTCCAGCGTTCTGAGATCGCCGGTAAGATAGTAGTAATCCAGCCAGTTGTCTACAAAGGTATGGGAAGCGCAGGGCTCGTCTCCGAAGTGATCGACACTGTGTCTGAAGCACCCTCCCACGCGATAGGGTCTTAGCGGATGAAAGTGGCAGGTATCCACATCTACGGAGTGTCGGGTCATCGCTTCAGCCAGCTGGAAATATCTGTGATCGCCAGTCCTCAAGTACTGAATCCACACACCGTGGCGCGGGTCCCACTCGCTGTTG
>CAVOEZ010000104.1:0-9273 GCA_963694355.1 Latescibacteria bacterium UBA2968
CTCACGGAAATCATCCGGCTTTCTAAGTCGTTCCAGCATCTTCAGGAATTTCGGGTGTCTGGCGACGATTTCTTCCGGGTTCGACTTGGGCACATAGGATATGTCCCCACTGGTCAGCGCCTCCACACGAAGCTCGGGAGTACGCGCCATTTGTATATGGATATAGCCCGGATAGTCTCCCTGAAGGAGTCTTGCGTAAGAAAGTCGTCTGTAATGGGTGTAAATGATCCCGGTTCCATCAGGGTCGCTGTTTTCGGTCAAGGGTTCCCATTCGATCTCGGCTTCCTTCAGGATAATGACAAGGTCCTTGAGGGTAGCATCGTCACCTTCGGTATCGCCGTCGAGGAGAACACGTGTGTGTGTCGGTTCAGGAACCTCCTCTACGAGTCGCAACGCCATGTTTTGCATACACTGAACGCGTCGAACGATTTCCTGGTCGGGCAAGTCGGGAGAGACACACTCGTCGCACAGATCGAGCTGTCGGGATCCGAGAGCAGCAGTGCTTGTTACCAGGATGTGCGGCAATTGGGGAACAGCCGAGACCACTTGCCTCACATTGTCTTCGCCCGTATTGAGGTCAATGAGTACGCAGCCATTTTCGGGTTGCGTTCTTCCCAGATCTTCGGAGTCGATGCCTTCACCCGTTAGCAATCTGGAAATTTTCCCAAGGGCCGCCTCTCCTCCTGTCGTCCCCACGCGATACACCTGCATAAATCCCATAAAACTGCCTCCTGTGCGGTTGATTTAACGCTATGAAAATACAGAGCGCAGGAGGCAGAAGCAAGCGGAAAGAATCGGATGGAGCCGATAAGTCACCTATCCTGGTTAGTTACAAAGTGCGACATGAAAAACTCAGATAGTTAAGATTATCGAAGGTCAAGTAGGGAAATAGTGTTTTCTATGTAATCGACAGGTTGCCTCCCTCGACATCTACCGTAATTCTGGCACCGCCGCCATTGAGCTGGCCGATCACAGAATGGCTGTTCCGCGAAGTGCCCTTGACTTCCAGTGGAAGTTCGGTGTGGATCCTGCCCTGTTTTACGTGGCCCTGGACATCCACAGAGGAGTCTTCGGGAAGTGTAATGTTGACACTCCCTCTGCGATTCTGAATGGTGTAGTCGGATTTGACCGCGTCGCCCGGATGAATTGTGATGACACCACCTTCATTCTGTACCGCGATTTGATTCGCAGAATTCGAGACCTCTATGGATCCCCACCGGGACCGAACAGCGATGGGCCCGGCGATCTCATCCAGCGTGATCGAGCCGTGATCGTTTTCGGCTGCTACGCCGCCCGAGACCTTCTTCAGGTCGATTCCTGCGTGGCTGGTCTTGACGGTTGCATCCCCGCCCACACTGCCTGCATAAATCGGCCCGTGGTGGTTCTGTACCACCAGATCTTCACCTACTTTTTCAATAGAGACAGGTCCGTGTCTGTTTGTGGCGTGAGCCCCTTTCAAGACCGATCCGACGGTGAGCAGACCGTGTTTCACTTTCACTGCAAGCTTTCCGCTGACACTGCCGAGAGAAATCGAACCGTGCGAACCATCTATTACAGCATCCTCGCCAATGGAGCCGATGTTCAACTCGCCGTGGCCAATCGCAATTTCAGCATTCCTGCCTACATTTCCCACAGTGAGATTTCCGTGACGCGTCTTGAGCGTTGCTGCACCCGTGATATCCCCAACATTCACGTGCCCGTGGGCAGAATCGAGCTTCAAATCGGTTCCTACGTGATCAACCTGTATCATGCCGTGAGATTGGTCAACCCAGACGTTGCCGGACGCCCCTCCCAGGTTTGTATTTCCGTGGCGACTCCTCAAGACGATCGCGCCCTCGATCTCGGGAGCCTCGATATTTCCGTGAGCCGATCTCAAGTCGAGGTCAATCTTTCTGGGGACCTTCACGATAAAGTCTACCCGACACGGGCCAACCCCATCCGGCCTTTCATTTTGCTCGGGGATTCTCGCGTCCACCCGGACCACATTGGGATCCTGGATGACTTCGACTTTGATCAGTTCAGCCATCGATTGTGCAGCATCGCTGGATTTGGCCTGCACAGAGATTTTGGCTTCTATCTGGATTTCGTTCTTTTCAATGGTTTCAATTTTGACGCTTCCCCTGGGATTCCTGAGGGCAACACGAGATCCTGGTTCTATCACCAGTAATTTATTGACCTCTCGCTCCGCGGTTTCGGCGTACCCCAGGTCGATTCCATCTCCAGGTCGATCAGTAAAAGTTTCGGTCGCGGACCTGATGGTTTCCCGCACGATGCGGCCGACATCCGGGATTGAGGCGGTAGCTTCGCGCACAATTCGATCCACATCGGGCATCGCCTCATTGATGGCTTCCTTCACTTTTGGCATCGATGCCCTGAGTGTTTCACGAGCATGGTTGACCCGGTCCTGGATTTCGCTGGAGAGATCTTCAAACTCTCCCGAGAATTCTCCCCAGTCCATTCGATTCGAGCGTCGCCTTCGGTTGCTGCGCCTGCGTCGTGCGGCTCTGTCAGGTCCGTCGGGTGTCGAAGTTTTCTCTGGTTCAGTCGTGTCACCGTCTCCTATCGCTTCAAGCAATCGGCTTGTTTCTTCGACCGTAATTGTGCCTTCGGAGAGCAATTCCAGGATTTTCATTCTCTCTTGACTCATCTTTCATTCCTCAGTTTGGTGGGTGGCCGGAAATTGGATCAAGTGTTGTTCAATCGTTGTGTGCTCAGCTCGGCCTGATTTTGGACAGCATCTCCGTTGCGCGCTCAACATCGATTTCACCCTTGTCCAGCATCGCAAGAATCTCGGTACGGCTTCCGGGAGGTTCAGGCTGAGGGTCTTGATGGGGCTGCGTGTCGGGTTCGAATCCGAGTTCATCAATTACATCGTCCAGCCTGACACGCACGGCGTTGTACGGAACTCCAAGCTCCCGCTCCATTTCTTTGATATTCCCACGAAGTCTGACAAAAGTTTCGACAAAGGCAAGGCTTTCCGGTGAGAGTCTGTCGAAGATGTTCGTTCGAAATTTCCCCGTCACTTCAGTGTCACAACTCGAGCAACTCAGTCTGGTGACGATCAGGGACTGGCTGCACGAAGGACATCTTTCGATGATCTTTCGCATAATTTCTCCCGTGTGTGGTGTTCCTCAGTAATTTATAGAAACGATTAGCAAAAAGAAACAATAAATTTAAGACTAAATGATATTTATTGTATAATTTGACAAAAAATGTGTAATATTGTCCTTTTTGGGACAATTTACAACTTGTCGTTTCATCCGTGTTATGTCGCCCAATCCAAACTGCCTTGACTTTTTGTCCCACGGGTCTGATCTTTTGTTTTCAGCCATTTGCCGGGGGGAAATTGAACTATTCAATT
Source organism: Latescibacteria bacterium UBA2968 (assembly GCA_963694355.1). Lineage (GTDB taxonomy): Bacteria > Latescibacterota > UBA2968 > UBA2968. The sequence goes on from CAVOEZ010000104.1 coordinate 3,362, forward strand.
CGCACGATCCAAATATTGGTGCTAATCCTGCTTTCAACGGCGTGCGCCGAACAACAAAGGCAGCAGGCCAGGGGAACATTCAATGTCGTTATGGTTATGGATATGGCTGGTCTGGGGGACAAAGGGTTCAACGATGCGGGGTGGGCAGGTGTAAAGCGTGCGGTGGATGAATTGGGCGTAAACGCTCGGTATCTGCAGTCGAGTGAGCAGGCGGATTATGTTCCCAATCTGGTTCTTGCCGCACAGCAGGCCGACGCTGTGGTTGCAATGGGGTTTTTAATGATAGATGCCGTCCGGAAGGTGGCGCCTCTGCATCCCGGCAAGTCGTTCATTTTCGTTGATGGTGAGATTCAGGGAGAGAATATCGCCAGTTTTGATTTTAAGGCCCAGGAGGGTGCATTCCTGGCAGGTATTCTGGCGGCAATGACGTCGAGGACCGGGAAAGTCGGCGCAGTTCTCGGAATGGATATTCCGCCTGTTCGAGCCTACGAGGCGGGTTTTCGTGCGGGTGTTCGAACTGCAAACGAGCGCGAACGTCTAAATGTGGAATATATTTCGGCAACAGTGGGCGATTTCAATAATCCTTCGCGAGGGAAAGCGCTTGCGCAGGGGTTGATCGCCCAGGGGGCCGACGTGGTGCTGCAATTGGCGGGCAATACTGGACTGGGTGTGATCGAGGCGGTGCGAGACGAAGGCGCCCGGGTGTGGGCAATAGGCGCTGATCTGGATCAGGATGACCTCGCGCCGGGAAAGGTGCTGGTGAGCATTCTCAAGCGAATCGATGTTGCGGTCTTCGACGCGATCCGGGATGCGAGTAACAATCAGCTGAAAGCCGGTCACAGGTGGGTTGGCATTGCGGATGGCGCAACTGGGCTGAGCGAGATGCGACATACGCTCGGCGATGTCCCTGAGAGAGCTCTGGAGATGGTGGAGCGGGCTCGAGAGGGTATTCGATCTGGAACGATTATGATTCCAGGCACTCCGTCCGAATTGACCAGCTTTGTGGCACCGGAGATCTGATTTGTATTGTGCAGGAGTGGCGGCTCCGGGTGTTTTTTCTTGACCCCATCTTGCAAGACCTTTAACTTTGCCTAAAGGGTTGTAAGGAAAAGAGATTCGTGGGTTTTATGGGAGTCCTGAACAAATGAATTCCTGGGCCGAAAAAAGCGTTCTCGTAACCGGAGGGGCCGGCTTTCTTGGCTCCTGTGTCTGTCGTAAGTTGGCCGAGAGAGGTGTCTCGCGGCTTATCGTGCCTCGAAGAGAGGATTTCGACCTGCGCGACCCTTCTGATGTTCAGCGCTTGTTTGAATCAGCGACCCCGGATGTGGTGATCCACCTGGCGGCCTCAGTAGGCGGCATTGGTGCAAACAAGCAGCATCCTGGCAGTTTTTTCTACGACAATTTGATGATGGGTGCGCTGGTTCTCGAGCAGTCTCGCCTGCATTCAGTTTCCAAGTTTGTGGGGATCGGTTCGGTCTGTTCCTACCCAAAGTTCACGCCCGTCCCTTTCAATGAGTCTGACCTCTGGAACGGCTATCCCGAGGAGACGAACGCCCCGTACGGACTGGCCAAAAAGATGATGCTGGTGCAGTCCCAGGCCTATCGGGAAGAATACGGCCTTAATGCTATACATCTGTTAATGGTGAATCTCTATGGACCGGGGGATAATTTTACGGAGGAGTCCTCACACGTCTTGATGGCGCTCGTTAGGCGATTCGTGGAGGCGAAAGAGGATGGTGCAGACCGTGTGGTGGTTTGGGGGGATGGCAGCCCAACCAGGGAGTTTCTTTTCGTGGAAGATGCGGCCGATGGTATCCTGCTGGCCGGGGAGCGATATGACTCACCTGAGCCTGTCAATCTCGGAACCGGGAAAGAGGTTTCCATCAGGACGCTTGCAGAATTGATCAAGGAGTCGACAGGATTCCAGGGCGAAATCCGCTGGGATACTACCAAACCCAATGGACAACCCAGACGATGTCTGGATGTAGAAAGAGCGAGGAATACTTTTGGGTTTTCGGCAAAAGTAGATCTCCTCGAGGGTGTCAAGCGTACAGTTGAATGGTATATGGGATGTATGGTCGGAGTTTGAGAGCTCTGGATTACAATTATTACTAAGGATTAGATCGTGGAAGAACAAGAAATTGATCTCGCAGACTACCTGAGTGTTATGATCAAGCGTAAACGCCTGATTTTATCGGGAACAGTGCTCTGCGTAGTGCTCGCGGTTTCATATGGTGCACTTGTGGACAAGCCTCCCCCTGAATTCGAAGCGCGCGCTTCCCTGTTGGTTATTCCCCCTCCTGTCAAAAGTGACCTCCATCAGTCTCCTTTTTCTATCTCGGTCTACAGGGAACTTGCGCAGGCTCAAGATCTCCAGCAGGCCATAGTCGATTCACTGGACCTCAGAGACAGATCCGGCAAACGCTTCAAACTGTCCGTCCTGAGTTCGAGTCTGGAGGCCAAATTGAGGGAGAACGGATCCAGCCCCAGTCTGGAGCTGGTGGTGACTTCAACGGATACGGCTGTTTTGCCTCCGGTCCGAATTGCCAATGTTTGGGCCGCGCTTTTTGTTCAGGAGAACAACGGTCTGAATAACCGGGAAGCGATTGGATCTTACGAGACAATCATGCGTCAATACGAGATTGCGCGGGAGAATCTAAGCAGGGCGGAAGATGAATTGTATTCCTTTGATGGTCGTCACGAGATCGTGATGCTCAAGACCGAGTTGGAGGCCCGGCAATCCAAACTGACCGAATACCAGAAGATCTTCATTGATAATTCTCTGGAGTTGAAGAAGCAAAGCCAGGAACTGAACGATCTGGAATCGCAAATTCAAATCATGGAGGACGATGCCGGACGATGGATTGGTTCGCTGGACGGTACCATGGAATCGGGGATGGATGGAGCCTTAACGAATGACCAGAAAGGCGTGCTCCAGACAATTATTCAGACCCGGGAGGATCTCAGAGAGGTGAGCGAATGGATGCTCAAGTTCGAAACTGAGAACGGTCTAGATTTCACCAAGCGGAAGCTGGACGCCAAGCGATCGCTCCTGGTCGGGCACCTGAAGCAACTTTCGAGGACTCGGATAAATGCAGGTGTGACAAAGCAAACGCTCAAAGAGGTCGGTGGGGCCAAGGTCGCAAACGATCGATCATCGCTCAGTTCCGATGCCGTTACCGATGAGATACTCCGGGAGGTACTTTCACTCAAGATCGATTACAACCTCTTCAGTCCCAGGGTTCGCCTGATTGAAGAAGAATTTTCATTACTTAAAGATGAAGTGGACAGACTTGAATTAGATTATGTCCGGAAAAAGGGTGAAAGGGACCGACAGGCCGAACGTCTGGAATCCATTCGAGATCGGCATCAAGCACTCCGGGCCGAGTATGGGAGACTTCGATTGGCAGCAAACGCACACAGGTTGTCGATCAATACCTTGAGGCCTGCAGTAGAAAGACGAAGCGAGATCGATAGGCTTTACCGAGAAACGGTAGACCTGTCAGAGAGGCTGGAAAATCTGGAATTGAAACAAGCGAGATTGAACAGAGACATTGAGTTAGCCAAGAGCACCTATACGAAATTTGCAGGTCTGCTAGAGGATGCGAGGGCCGCGAAAGCGGGTCAGCCCAGTGATCTGAAGGTCGTTGCTCGCGCGGTGGAGTTTTCGGTTGTGCCGAATGAAGCCAGTCGCAATGTGGTGGCGCTCGCATTTGGTATTGGTCTGATACTATCGATATTTGTCGCATTTTTCATGGAGTACTTCGAGAAGGCAAAGGTCAGGCTTCAGGGTGGAGGATCCGGTATTGGGTGATTCAAAGGCTGGTGTTTGGCGGCGGGCCTGGGCTCGATGGATGAAGATCGCCCAGGTCATTGGAGATTTTCAGTCTCGAGTGGTTCTGTCGGTTTTCTATTTCGTGATTGTCCTGCCATTCGGCCTGGTGATCAGGCTATTCGGTGATCCGTTGAAAATAAGGAAAGATCGTGGGAGTTCATGGACGGAATTCGATGCAAGGGCTACCACTGTAGAAAAGGCGAAGAGGCAGTTCTAAAGTCAATATCAGCCTGCCGGGCTCGCACCTGCCAGCAAGGAACTCGCCGTCTCTATTCACAATAGACTTCACCAAAGCGAATTCTGATTTTGTGGTCCGTCGTCCGCTGTCTGTCTTACCGGGTGTCGAATAATTCTGAACTCACGACGTCAACCCCCCCTTGGAGCGAATCTTGAATATCCTTGGAATTTCGTGTTACTACCACGATGCGGCAGCAGCGCTGCTTATGGATGGCGAGCTGATTGCGGCTGCGGAGGAGGAGCGATTTTCAAGGAAGAAACACGATTTCGGGTTTCCAAAAGGTGCAATTGATTTCTGTTTCAGGCAGGGGGGCATCTCAGCGCAGGATCTGGATTTGTAGTCTTTTATGAGAAACCCTTCGAGAAGTTCGAGCGGATTCTGATGACCACGCTGCAGACCTTTCCAAAGTCCTGGAAGGTTTTCAGAGAGTCGATGATCACCTGGCTGGTGGACAAGCTGTGGATCAGGCACCAGATCGAGGATGAGCTCGGTGTGCCAAAGGACAAGGTGTTATTTACACAGCACCATCTCGCCCACGCTGCGAGCGCGTTTCTGGTTTCTCCATTCGAGGAGTCGGCCATTCTCACAGTGGACGGTGTTGGAGAATGGGCCACAGCGACCTACGGGACAGGTAAGGGCAACGAGATCAACTTGTTCAAGGAGATCAGATTCCCGCATTCGCTTGGATTGTTATACAGCGCGTTCACTGCGTTTCTGGGTTTCGAGGTCAATGAGGGCGAATACAAGGTGATGGGTATGGCCCCTTATGGTGAACCCAGATATGTGGACAAAATCTGGAAGCTGGTGACACAGCATGACGATGGCTCGTTCAGTCTGGATATGGATTATTTCTGTTTTCATCACTCCACGACACGGACCTACAGCAAAAAATTTCAGCAGTTATTCGGAGATCCGAGGCCACCAGAAACCTATTTTTTTACTGACGGTACTGGATTTCCGTCTTATTTCGGCGAAAAACCGGGCAACTATCGGGAACTGTGCGAACTGAACCAACATTACGCGGATCTGGCTGCGAGTATTCAGAAGGTGACGGAGGAAGTCCTGCTGAATATGGCGAAGTTCATCCGGCAGGAGACGGGGTTGAAGTCTCTTTGCATTGCCGGTGGCGTGGCGCTGAACAGTGTTGCCAATGGCAGGATACTGAAAGAGTCGGGCTTTGAGAATCTCTACATCCAGCCTGCCGCGGGAGATGGGGGTGGCGCACTTGGGGCAGCACTGCACGTTTATCACACCTTGCTCGGGCATCCACGCAAACTGGTGATGCGACACGCCTACTGGGGCGAGGCGTTCAGTGAAGGTGATGTGGAGGGTTTTCTCAAGGGTGAGGGGATTGAGTACTCGGTTGCGGGTGACCAGGATCAACTGCTGGATCAAACCGTGGAGGCTTTGAAAACCGGCCAGGTGATTGGCTGGTATCAAGGCCGATTCGAGTGGGGACCACGGTCTCTCGGCAATCGGAGCATCCTGGCGGATCCCAGCCGTGAAGAGATGAAGGATGTGGTAAATACCAAGATTAAATTTCGTGAGCCCTACCGTCCATTCGCACCATCTATATTGGCGGAAGAGGCGGAGAATTACTTCGATCTACCTGATGCCGCACGACACGATCCTGCACGATTCATGCTTCTTGTCGCACCGGTGAAAGAGGAGAAACAGTCCTCACTTCCCGCGATTACCCATGTGGACGGGACCGGAAGATTGCAGACGGTATTCGAAGAAACCAACCCGCTATATTACAATTTGATAAAGAGATTCGGTGAGGCGACCGGGGTACCTGTTCTTTTGAATACCTCGTTCAACCTCCGGGGTGAGCCGGTT